>NZ_JAJSZC010000111.1:0-25039 GCF_036815105.1 Streptomyces sp. IBSBF 3136 | reverse complement strand
GCTTTACCACGAAACCCATTTCGCGCCGCTGCTGTCCATGCAGGGGGCCCGGGGGGGGCTCCCCCGGGTGGGCCCGGGGCGCCCCGGCGCCCCCGCCCGCAGGCCGTCCATGACCAGGTCGAGGAGGCGGGTGGCGCGGGGGCGCCAGTCGTCGTGGGGATCGAGTTGCCACAGGCCCGCGATGGCGATGAGGAAGTCGTCGGCCGTGACACCGGGGCGGATGGTGCCGGCCTCCTCGTTGGCGCGGAGCAGGAGTCCGGCCGCGGAGACGACCGGTGTGGGGGACGGCTTCTCCGGCCCTCCTGGGGCGCCGGTGACCAGTCGTATCGCGTCAGCGAGACCGGCCTTGGCCATGGCGAACTCGGCGAGCCGGTCCATCCAGGCGCGCAGGGCCAGGTCGGGCGGCCGGGTACCGAGCAGGTGGGTCGCGGTGTCGGCGACCTGCTGCATCTCGTGCCGGTAGATCTCCAGTACGAGCGCCTCACGGTTGGGGAAGTTGCGGTAGAACGTGCCCTGCCCGACGCCCGCCTTCTTGGCGATCGCGCTCAGCGGGGCGCCGGCGCAGCGGGTCAGCTCGACGAGTGCCACGTCCAGGATGCGCTCACGGTTGCGCTGGGCGTCCGAGCGCAGGGGTGCGCCCTTCTTCTGCTGCACTCGTCCTCCTCGCGGGTCCGTGGCCGAACCCTGTCCTTGCTAAGCGGACAGCTGTCCGGTAGGTTCCCGGGTAACGGACAGCTGTCCGGATACGTCCACGATAGCCGTGGACACGGCCCCGCGGCAGCCGTCGGCTGCCCCCTTCGGCCCTCGCACTGCGCACATTCGTTTCGCTCCCGCACCGTCCACGGAAACCGGCACCCCGGACCGCCGGACAACCCCCCATCTGTCCCGGAAACGCGAAAGAAGCTGCTCATGGCCCGATCGACGTCCAGTGTCGTCACCTTGAAGATCAACGGAGAGAAGTTCACACTGCCCGTCGACCACCGCACCACCCTGCTCGACGCACTGCGCGAGCGCCTCGATCTGACCGGCACCAAGAAGGGCTGCGACCAGGGGCAGTGCGGTGCCTGCACCGTGCTGCTGGACGGGCGCAGGTCCGTGGCCTGCCTGCAACTGGCCGTGGCGGCCGAGGGCCGGGAGATCACCACCATCGAGGGCGTGGCGGACGGCGACCAACTGCACCCGGTACAACAGGCGTTCCTCGATCTGGACGGCTTCCAGTGCGGCTACTGCACCCCCGGCCAGATCTGTTCGGCCATCGGAGTGATCGGGGAACACGCGGCGGGCTGGCCCAGCGCCGCCACCGGTGACGTCCGGCCCGAAGCCGGACCACCGCCCCTGACCGCGGAGGAGATCCGCGAGCGGATGAGCGGCAACCTGTGCCGCTGCGGCGCCTACGTCTCCATCGTCGAGGCGGTGGCCCGGGCGGCGGCCGCGACGGCACAGACCGGTGCGGCGGACCGGACCGGCCCCGCGCAGAGCGAGGAGGCGGTGGCATGAGGGAGTTCGGCTACGAGCGGGCCCACGACGTGGCCGGCGCCGTCGCGCTGCTCGGCGCGGACCCGGACACCCGCTTCCTCGGCGGCGGCACCAACCTCGTCGACCTCATGAAGACCGGCGTCGAACGCCCCGCACGACTCGTCGACATCCGCGAACTCCCGCTGGACGAGATCGAGTCGACGCCGGCGGGCGGTCTGCGCATCGGCGCCACGGTCACCAACGGCGACCTGGCCGCCCACCCCGAGGTCCGGCGCCGCTACCCGGCCCTGGCCCAGGCGGTGCTCGCCGGCGCGTCCGGGCAGCTGCGCAACATGGCCACGGTCGGCGGCAACCTGCTGCAGCGCACCCGCTGCGGCTACTTCACCGACGTCACCAAACCCTGCAACAAGCGTCTCCCCGGCAGCGGTTGCCCGGCCGTCGAGGGCGAACACCACAACCACGCGATCCTCGGCACGAGCGATCACTGCGTGGCCGTACACCCCTCGGACATGGGCGTCGCCCTCGCCGCCTTCGACGCCGTCGTCCACTACGAGACGGCCGACGGACCGGGCGCAACCCCCCTCGGCGACTTCTACCTGCCTGTCGGCGACACCCCGCACGTCGAGACGGCCCTGCCGCCGGGCGCGCTGATCACCGGTGTCAGCCTGCCGCCCGCCCCCGTCGCCACTCACTCCCGCTACCGCAAGGTGCGCGAGCGCGCCTCGTACGCCTTCGCCATCGGCTCCGTCGCCGCCGCGCTCGACGTCCACGACGGCACCGTCCGGGACGTACGCCTGGCCCTCGGCGCCGTCGCATCCCACCCGTGGCGCGCCCTGGCCGCCGAACGCGTCCTGACCGGAGCGCCGGCCGACGCCGCCACCTTCGCCGCCGCGGCGGACGCCGAACTCGCGGCGGCGCGGCCGCTGCCGCTCAACGGATACAAGGTGACCCTCATGCGCAACCTCGTGGTGGCCGTGCTCACCGAACTCGCCGAGGAGGCCACCCGATGACCACCACCACCTCGACGGCCGCCCCGACGCGCTCCGTCGGCACCGGGCACACCCGGGTGGAGGGCCGGGACAAGGTCACCGGCGCGGCCCGCTACGCGGGGGAGATCCCCTTCGCCGACCTCGCGCACGGCTGGCTGGTGCTGTCCACGGTCGCCCGCGGGCGCATCACCGCCGTCGACACCGAACCCGTCCTCGCCATGCCGGGCGTCCTCGCCGTCCTCGACCACCGCAACGCCCCCCGCGTCGACACCGACTACATCGGCCTGCTGGGCACGCGCCCGGACCCGACCTGCGCCGCCTTCCAGCACGACCGGGTGCCGCACCTGGGCTGGCCGGTGGCGCTGGTCGTCGCCGAGACGTCGGAACAGGCCAGGGAGGCCGCCGAATCCCTCGTGGTGCACTACGAACAGGAGCCCCACGAAGTCGACTTCACCGGTGACCACCCCGACGCCTACCCGCTGGACAGCCACGGCCCCGCGGTCACCGGCAAGGGCGACCTCGAAGCCGAACTGGCCGCCTCCGCCGTGGTCGTCGACGCCGAGTACACCACCCCCGAAGAGCACCACAACATGATGGAGCCGCACGCGGCGACCGCCCGCTGGGAGGACGGCCGGCTCGAACTGGTCGACTCCAACCAGGGTGCCACGTGGGTCGTCGGCGAACTCGCGAAGCTCTTCTCGCTCGACCCCGCCTCCGTGCGCGTACGCTCCGAGCACGTCGGCGGCGGATTCGGCAGCAAGGGTGTCCGCGTCCACCAGGTGACCGCCGTGATGGCCGCGACCGTGCTGCAACGCCCGGTCCGGGTGGTGCTGACCCGCCGCCAGATGTTCTCGCTGGCCGGCTACCGCAGCCCCACCACCCAGCGCCTGAGGCTCGGCGCCGACGCCGACGGACGGCTGCGCGCCCTGGAGCACCGCTCGCTGAGCGTCACCTCCACCGTGCACGAGTTCATCGAGTCGAGCGCCGGGGCCTCCCGGGTGATGTACGACGCCGACGCCCACCACACGGCCAACCGGGTCGTACGGCTCGACGTGCCGACCCCGACGTGGATGCGGGCGCCGGGCGAGGCGCCGGGGTCGTTCGCGCTGGAGTCGGCGTTCGACGAACTCGCCGAGAAGTGCGGTCTCGACCCCGTCGAGCTGCGCCTGCGCAACGAGCCCGAGCGGGGCCCGGTCTCCGGTCTGCCGTTCGCCGGCCGCAACCTGCCCGCCTGCTTCCGGGAGGGCGCCCGCCGGTTCGGCTGGGCGGAGCGGGACCCGCGCCCCAGGCAGCGCCGGGACGGCCGCTGGCTGCTGGGCACGGGCACCGCCGCCGCCGCCTTCCCCGCGGGCGCCGCGCCGTCCACGGCCGCCGTGACCGCCCACCCGGACGGCACCTACAGCGTCAGGATCTCCGCGGCCGACATCGGCACCGGAGCCCGTACGGCCCTCACCCTGGTCGCGGCGGACGCCCTGCACACGACCCCGGACCGGGTCCAAGTACGCATCGGTGACAGCGACTTCGGCCCCGCGATGATCGCGGGCGGTTCCATGGGCACCCGCTCCTGGTCCTGGGCGGTCACGGCCGCGGCCGACGAACTACGCGACAGGCTGGGGCTCGGCGCCGAGATCCCCGCGGAGGGCATCACGGTGCGGTCGGACACCACCGCGGCCATCGGCGCCCTGGCCGCCGCCGAACGCCACTCCTATGGAGCGCAGTTCGCCGAGGTGGCCGTGGACGTCGCCACCGGCGAGGTGCGCGTGCGGCGGATGCTCGGCATCTTCGCCGCGGGCCGGATCGTCAACCCGCTGACCGCCCGCGGCCAGTTCGTCGGCGGCATGATCTGGGGAATCTCCATGGCCCTGCACGAGGAGGCCGTCCGGGACCGCGCCTCGGGCGGTCACGTGGGCGCCGACCTCGCCGGCTACCACGTGGCCACGAACGCCGACGTCCCCGCCGTGGAGGCCGACTGGATCGACGACCACGACCCGAGCGACCCGGTCGGGATCAAGGGCATCGGGGAGATCGGCATCGTCGGCGCCGCCGCCGCCGTCGCCAATGCGGTCTGGCACGCGACCGGCGTGCGCCACCGGGCCCTGCCCATCCGGCCGGACCGCGTCATCGAGGCGGGAAACCCTGGTGCTTGACGTCGCCGGGGAACTCCTGCGCTGGACCGAGGAGGGCCGGGACTTCGCGGTGGCCACCGTGCTCGCGGTGGGCGGCAGCGCGCCGCGCGGCCCCGGCGCCGCCCTCGCGGTCGACAGCGCGGGCACCGTCGTCGGCTCGGTCTCCGGCGGATGCGTCGAGGGCGCGGTCTACGAGCTGTGCCAGGAGGCGCTCCGGACCGGCGAGAGCCTCACCGAACGGTTCGGATACAGCGACGACGACGCCTTCGCCGTGGGGCTGACCTGCGGCGGGACGATCGAGGTGCTGATCACGCCGGTACGCGGCCACACCCCCGCCCGAACCGTCCTGACGTCGGCGCTGTCGGCCGCCGCCCGGGGCGAGCGGGCCGCCCTGGTCCGGGTCGCCCGCGGCCCGGCCGGACTCCTCGGCCGCGCCCTGCTGATCCGCGAGGACGGCACGCACGAGGGCGGCTTGGGCGGACACAAGGAGCTGGACCGGACGGCGGCCGCCGAGGCACGGGCCCTGCTGGAGGCGGGACGCACCGGCACGGTGGAGATGTCGGCGGACGGGTCGCACTGCCCGGGCGGCCTCACCCTGCTGGTCGAGTCCCGGGTGCCGCCCCCGCGGATGATCGTCTTCGGCGCGGTGGACTTCGCGTCGGCGCTCACCCGCGCGGGCAAGTTCCTCGGCTACCACGTGACCGTCTGCGACGCCCGCCCCGTCTTCGCCACCCGGGCCCGCTTCCCGGACGCGGACGAGGTCGTCGTCGACTGGCCGCACCGCTACCTACGGCGCACCGGCACCGACACCCGCACCGTCCTGTGCGTGCTCACCCACGACGCGAAGTTCGACGTGCCCCTGCTCAGGACGGCCCTCGGCATGCCGGTGTCCTTCGTCGGCGCCATGGGCTCCCGCCGCACCCACGAGGAACGCAACCGGCGGCTGCGCGAGGAAGGCGTGACCGAGCGGCAACTCGCCCGGCTGCGCTCCCCGATCGGCCTCGACCTCGGCGCCCGCACGCCGGAGGAGACCGCCCTGTCGATCGCGGCCGAGATCGTCGCCGCCCGGCGAGGCGGTACCGGCGTCCCCCTGACCGGTTCGACGAACCCGATCCACCGCGACCGCCCGCCCGACGACGGGGCGACGGCGGCCTGAACGGCCGAGGAGCAGCCCGGCCGGAACGAGCCGGAGCCGGTCCGGCCGTCCGGCCTGAACGGGCGGGGAGCCGCGCGCCCGGCGTGAGCGGGGAACGGTCCACTCACGCCGGGCGGGAACCGGGCCCGCGTTCAGGAGCCTGCCCGCCGCCCACTCCACGGCGCACCCTCACCGATGACGTGACCTCGGCCTGGCTCGCCATGTGTGTGACGCGATAGGGCGACAATAGATGCCACGAAAAGCGCAAGGATTTGCGTTACTTGCAATGGCTTGCGTCGCCGGTGAGGCAAGGCCTCGCCCTGATGTCGCCCCGGCTTCGGGCCTTGGGAGGCGATCACGCCCGGCTCTCCCTCCACACTACGCTGAGATCCGCGAGCCACCCGTGAAATTTGTGTCTGCCGCACGGTAGACGGGTCAATGTCACTCTGCAATATTGCGATGAAACACTGCAAGAACACGCGCATGCTCTCCTCGTGGAGATCGTGCGTCCGCTCTGCTCAGGAACGAGCCGCACCCGCCGCCCCTACCGGCGCGCGCACCTCCGCAGGAGTGACATCGCATGAGTCGACACAAGCCACGAACCTGGAGGCGGCGCGCGGCAACCGCCGCGCTCGCCTCCGCCGTCATGGTTCTGGGAATGCCCGCCGCCAGCGCCCACGCGGCCGGCGGTCCCGACGTCGCGACCGACACCGCGACCAAGGCCGACACCGCGACCAAGGCCGGCAGCGCCCTTCGCGCCCACGCGGCCGCCAACGTCACCGACGGCGACGCCGGCACCTATTGGCAGGCCGGCCAGAAGTCGGCCCAGTGGGTGCAGACCGACCTCGGGAGGGCCAAGCGGGTCCGCCAGGTCGTGCTGCGCCTGCCCCAGCACTGGCAGACCCGCAAGCAGACCCTCGCCCTGCAGGGCAGTCCCGACGGGAAGACCTTCGCCACCCTCAAGTCCTCCGCGCAGTACGTCTTCAGCCCCGGCAACGGCAACACGGTGAAGATCTCCTTCCCCGCGACCCTCGCCCGGTACGTGCGGGCGGACTTCAGCCGCAACTCGGTCGCCTCCACCGCACAGCTCGGCGAGATGCAGGTCCTCACGACCGCCGCCTCGACCCCCGACCTCGCCCAGGGCAAGCCGTTCACGGAGAGTGGGCACGCGGACGTCTACGGCGCGGCGAACGCCGGGGACGGCAACCGCGACACCTACTGGGAGAGCAAGAACAACGCCTTCCCGCAGTGGCTCCAGGTCGATCTCGGATCGTCGGTCAAGGTGAACCAGGTGACGCTGAGGCTGCCCGGTGGCTGGCCGAGCCGCAGCCAGACGCTCAAGATCCAGGGCTCCACCGACAACCAGAACTTCACCGACCTGACGGCCTCGAAGGCGTACACCTTCGACAGCGGCGACGACCAGTCGTCCACGATCGGCTTCGACACCACCACGACGCGGTACGTGCGTGCCCTGTTCACCGCCAACACCGGCTGGCCCGCGGGCCAGGCGTCCGAGCTGGAGGTCTACGGCCCCGCGACCGGCGACACCCAGGCGCCCACCGCGCCGTCGAACCTGAGCTACACCGAGCCGGCCACCGGGCAGATCAGGCTGACCTGGAGCGCGGCCACCGACGACACCGCCGTGACCGGCTACGACGTCTACGCAGACGGCCAGTTGCGGGCGAGTGTCGCGGGGAACGTCCTGACCTACACCGACACCCAGCCGACCGGCAGCGACATCACGTACTACGTACGGGCGAAGGACGCCGCCGGCAACGTCTCCGCCAACAGCAACAGCGTCACCCGCAAGGGATCCGGCGGCGACACCCAGGCACCCACGGCGCCCGGCAACCTGGCCTGCACGCAGTCCGGCGGCGACGTGAAACTCACCTGGCAGGCATCGAGCGACAACGTCAAGGTCACCGGCTACGACGTCTACGCCGACAACAAGCTCCTCAAGTCCGTCGCGGGTGACGTCACGACGTACACCGACACCCCGTCGGCGTCCGCCACCGTCACCTACTACGTCAAGGCGACGGACGCCGCCGGGAACGTGTCGCCGGCCAGCAACAGCGTCACCCGGACCGGCTCGACCGGCGCCGGCTCCAACCTCGCCGAGGGCAAGCCCATCGAGGCGTCGTCGTACGTCTACACGTACGTCGCCGCCAACGCCAACGACGGCCGGACCAGCACCTACTGGGAGAGTGCGGGCAGTGCCTACCCGGCCACCCTCACCACCAGGCTCGGTGCCAACGCCGACCTCAGCCAGGTCGTCGTCAAGCTCAGTCCGGACGCCGCCTGGTCCACGCGCACGCAGAACATCCAGGTGCTCGGCCGCGACCAGGACGCGACGACCTTCACCAGCCTCGCCGCGGCGAAGGACTACACCTTCGACCCGGCCGGCGGCAACGCCGTGACCATCCCCGTGTCCGGGTCCGCCGCCGACGTCCAGCTCAGGTTCACCGCCAACTCCGGGGCCCCGGGCGGGCAGGTCGCCGAGTTCCAGGTGATCGGCACCCCGGCCGCCAACCCGGACCTCAAGGTCACCGCGATCACCAACTCACCGGCGAACCCGGTCGAGTCGGACGCCATCACCCTCTCGGCGACCGTCACCAACAGCGGCAGCAAGGCGGCCAAGGCCACCGACCTGAACTTCACGCTCGGCGACACCAAGGCCGCGACGGCGGACGTCCCCGCCCTCGCGGCCGGTGAGTCGAAGACGGTCACCGCGAGCATCGGCACCCGCGACGCGGGCAGCTACCCGGTCGGCGCCGAAGTCGACCCGTCGAACAAGGTCATCGAGCAGAACGAGGCCGACAACGTCCTCATCCGCTCCGACGCCCTCGTCGTCAAGCCCGTCTCCAGCTCCGACCTGATCGCCGCCCCGGTCTCCTGGACCCCGTCCAGCGCCTCGGCCGGCGACGACGTCAAGTTCACCGTGGCGATCAGGAACCAGGGTTCGGTGGCCTCGGCCGCCGGAGCCCACGACGTCACGCTGACGATCCAGGACGCCAAGGGCGCCACCGTCAAGACGCTCACCGGCTCCTACAACGGCGCCATCGCGGCGGGCCGGACCACCGCACCCGTCAGCCTCGGCTCGTGGACGGCCGTCAACGGCAAGTACACCGTGAAGACCGTCATCGCGGACGACGCCAACGAACTGCCGGTCAAGCGGGACAACAACACCACCACCCAGCCCCTGTTCATCGGCCGCGGCGCCGACATGCCCTACGACGTGTACGAGGCCGAGGACGGCACACTCGGCGGCGGCGCCGAGGTGGTCGGCCCGAACCGCACCATCGGCGACATCGCCGGCGAGGCCGGCGGCCGCAAGGCGGTGACCCTCGACGGCACCGGCCAGTACGTCGAGTGGACCACCCGCGCCGCGACCAACACCCTGGTCACCCGCTTCTCGATCCCCGACGGCACCAACACCACCCTCGACGTCTACGTCGACGGCCAGTTCCTCAAGGCCGTCGACCTCACCTCGAAGTACGCCTGGCTGTACGGCAACGAGACCTCGCCCGGCAACTCGCCCGGCTCCGGTGCCCCACGCCACATCTACGACGAGGCCGCCCTGCTGCTCGGCAAGACCGTCCCGGCGGGCTCCAGGATCAGGCTGCAGAAGGACGCCGCCAACACCTCCACCTACGCCATCGACTTCATCAACACCGAGCAGGCCACGGCCGATCCGAATCCGGACCCCGCCTCCTACACCGTCCCGGCCGGCTTCTCGCACCAGGACGTGCAGAACGCGCTCGACAAGGTCCGCATGGACACCACGGGCAAACTCGTCGGCGTCTACCTGCCCGCCGGCGACTACGAGACCTCCAGCAAGTTCCAGGTCTACGGCAAGGCGGTCAAGGTGGTGGGCGCCGGGCCGTGGTTCACCCGCTTCCACGCCCCCGCCTCCCAGGAGAACACCGACGTGGGCTTCCGGGCCGACGCCGGCGCCAACGGCTCGACTTTCAGCGGGTTCTCCTACTTCGGCAACTACACGTCCCGGATCGACGGCCCGGGCAAGGTGTTCGACTTCTCCAACGTCTCCGGCATCACCATCGACGACATCTGGGTCGAGCACATGGTGTGCCTCTACTGGGGCGCCAACACCGACAGCATGACCATCAAGAACTCGCGCATCCGTGACATGTTCGCCGACGGCATCAACATGACGAACGGCTCCACGGACAACCACGTGGTCAACAACGACGCCCGCGCGACCGGCGACGACAGCTTCGCCCTGTTCTCCGCGATCGACGCCGGCGGCGCCGACGAGAAGAACAACCTCTACGAGAACCTGACGTCGACGCTCACCTGGCGGGCGGCAGGGATCGCCGTCTACGGCGGCTTCAACAACACCTTCCGCAACATCCGCGTCGCCGACACCCTGGTCTACTCCGGCATCACGATCTCCTCGCTCGACTTCGGCTACCCGATGAACGGCTTCGGGACCGTGCCCACGACGATCGAGAACGTCTCCCTGGAAAGGACCGGCGGCCACTTCTGGGGCTCGCAGGTCTTCCCGGCGATCTGGGTGTTCTCCGCCTCGAAGGTCTTCCAGGGGATACGGGTCAACGACGTCGACATCGACGACTCCACCTACGGAGGCGTCATGTTCCAGACCAACTACGTCGGGGGGCAGCCACAGTTCCCGGTGAAGGACACGATCTTCACGGACATCTCCATCACCGACTCCAAGAAGAGCGGGGACGCCTTCGACGCCAAGTCGGGCTTCGGCATCTGGGCCAACGAGCTGCCGGAGCCCGGCCAGGGCCCGGCCGTCGGTGAGGCCACCTTCCGCAACCTGCGGATGAGCGGCAACGCCCAGGACATCCGCAACACCACCAGCACCTTCAAGATCAACGTCGAGTAGACGAGGGAGCGGTACCGAACGGCACGGGGCCGCCCTGAGCGAGGGCGGCCCCGCGTTCCTGCCTCACTGCCTCACTGGCACATGGCCTCGGCCACGGCGACGGTGACGGGGCGGAGCCCTTCGCTCCGTCTGCCGTCGCCCCGCACGTCCTGGGACGGGCGTGACATCCTGTGTCGTCACAGTGTCATGGAGAGCCGGACGGCGAGGGCGGGCGTCCGGGGGGTCGGGGTAGATCGATGAAACTCTGCTTTCTGGTGGAGGAGCAGTACCGCCACGACGGCATGCCGGTCGAGGTGATCCGCCGGCTGACGTCCTGGGGGCACCAGGTGGACGTCCTGCGGCCGGGCGGCTCGCTGCTGCGCATGACGGAGGCGCTGCAGTGCGCCGCCCATGACGCCTGGGTGCTCAAGACGGTCTCCGGCGGCCCGGGGCTCACCCTGCTGGAGGCCGCCGCCGTCGCCGGGACCACGACGATCAACGACGCCCGTTCGATCCGGGGCGTACGGGACAAGGCCCTGGCCGCCGCGATCGGCCGCAGTCACGGGCTCCCGCTGCCCCCCACCTACGCGGCGGCCCGGCCCGAACTGCTGGCGGAGATACCGGAGTCCAAGTACCCGATCGTGGTCAAGCCGGCCGACGGCAGCTCGGGGCGGTCCGTGCACCTGGTGACGTCACCGGACCGGCTCACCGCGATGCTTCCCGAACTGGCGGGTGAGGGCATGCTCATTGCCCAGCCGTACGTACCCAACTCCGGCGTCGACATCAAGGTGTACGGCGTCGGCGGGGAGCTGTACGCGACCGAACGCCGCTCCCCGCTCCACCCCGACCGCGCGGCGCCCGAGCGCCCCGTGCCGCTGACGGACGAGGTGGCCGCCATCGCCGCCCGGACCGGGGCGGTCTACGGTCTCGATCTGTACGGTGTGGACGTGGTGCTGGGGCCGGACGGGCCCGTGGTCGTCGACGTGAACGACTTCCCGAGCTTCCGTCAGGTCCCCGACGCGACCGCGCGCGTGGCGCGCGCCGTGCTGGCACTGGCGGCCCGCGGCGGCCGGGCCGCCGAACCGGCCGAGCCCGCCCTGCCGCGCATGCCGGACCAGCGGGAGGCGCCAGGTGCCACCGCGGCGCCGTCCCAGCCTGCCGCCTCACCGTCGGCGGTTTCCGGCGCACCGACCGTGCCGACGTCACCGACCGTGCCGACGTCACCGACCGTGCCGGCGGCACCGGCAGCACCAGCCGCGTCACCGCTGCGTTCCGGCTCCGCACAGGTCCTGCTGGCCGCGGGCAAGACCCTATGAGGATCGGCCTGATCACCTCCGACCCCGGCCATCCGCTGCTGGCCGCCACCGCCGCGCTGCTCGCCGACGAGCACAGGGTCGGGACGCTGGACCCGGAGACGGCGCAGCCGCCCCCACCGGCCGAGCCCTGCGCCGACGTCTATCTGCTGAAGGCGCGCACACCGCGGGCGATCTCCCTCGCCCGCGCACTGGAACGGCGCGGGGCCCGGGTGCTGAACTCGCCCGCCGCGACCGCGCTGTGCCAGGACCGCACGGCGATGGCGGAGCACGCCCTGCGGGCAGGGCTGCCGTTCGCGGCCACCCGCAGCCACCCCACGCTCGCCCGGTTCGCCGAAGGGCCTGGTCTTTCCGGCCCGGTGGTGGTCAAGAGCCGGCACAGCCGCAAGCACGACCTGGTGGCCCGCGTCGACAGCGACGGACGGCTGCGCGAACTGGCCGACGCGCACCCTGAAGAACCCGTAGTGGTGCAGGAGTTCGCTCCCAACAGCGGCTGGGACCACAAACTGTGGGCGATCGGGGACCGGATCTTCTCGGCGCTGCGCCGCTCCGAACTCTCGCCCGAGGGCCGCGGCCCCACCCGGCCGCTCGACCCCGACAGCCTGCCGCCCGGCTGGACCGCCCTGGTCCACCGGGTCGGCGAGGTGTTCGCCCTGGACGTCTACGGCGTGGACGTCATCGACAGGGGCGCGGACGGCCCGCTGATCGTGGACATCAACGCCTTCCCCGGCGTCCGCGACCAGCCCGGCGCCCCGCAGGCCCTTGCCGCCCTCGCCCTGTCGAACGCGGCCGCGTCGCCGCGCGTACCGCCCGCGTAGCCGAACCCTGACGTACGCAGAACGCTCACCCGCGCCCCGCTCGGGCTCGCGCCGTTCGCCATGCCCGGGCAAGCGCTGGCCGCTCCGTCCGGGCTCGCGCCGTCCACCACCCCCATTGCTCACGCCGGCAGCCCCGCCCACGGTGACTCCAGCCACCGCGCGAGGCTCAGACCCGGCGCTCGTCGCCCTGGTCGAGCAGACAGGCCGCCAGCGCCGCGGTGTCGTCCCGCAGGCAGTCGTGGCTGTGGGCCAGCAGGTCCTGGTGGAGCCGTTCCATCAGTTCGTGGGGCGGCAGTGGGCCCCAGGAACGCAGCCTGGGCATGAGGGGGTAGAAGGCGCCGTCGGGGTCCCGGGTCTCCGTGACACCGTCCGTGTACAGCAGGAGCTGGTCGCCGGGGCGGAAGGCGTACTCGTCGAGCGGGTACGGGTCGCCGACGAGCACGCCGAGGTTCAGCGGCGGGGCCGACCGGCCGCGGTCCAGCTCCCGCACCTCGCCGGGCCGGATCAGGACCGGCGGCGGGTGGCCGCAGTTGACGACGCGGACGACGTGGCCGGCCGCGGGGATCTCGGCGAAGACGGCGGTGACGAACCGTTCGGTCATCTCGTTCCCGCCGAGGAGGTGCGCCCTGCGGCTCATGCTCGTCTCCACGTGGGCCGCGAGCGCGGGCAGGTCGGGTTCGTCGTGCGCGGCCTCGCGGAACGCGCCGAGCAGCGCGGCGGCGGTCTCGACGGCGAGCAGTCCCTTGCCCCGGACGTCACCGATGAGCAGCCGCACCCCGTACGCGGTGGGGACGGCCTCGTAGAGGTCGCCGCCGATGCGCGCCTCGGCGGCGGCGGAGAGGTAGAGGCTCTCCAGGAGCAGGTTGCCGACGCGGTGCGGTACCGGTCTGAGCAGGACGCGTTGCGCGATCTCGGCCACGAAGCGCACATCCGCCAGGGTGCGCTCGCGGCGGACCCGGTGGGCGGCCAGCATCGTGCCGAGGGCGCCGACCAGGGCGGTGCAGACGTAGGCGGCGACGTAGTGGCGGTCCCATAGGTAGCCGACGGGCCGGCCCGCACAGCACGGGGTGCCGGCCAGCACCCCTTCGAGGAGGACGGCGAACACGGTGGTGCCGGCGACCGCGCGGGGGCCGTGCGCGAAGGCGGTCACCAGCGGCAGGGCGACCAGCACGAAGCTCACCGGCCAGTCCACGGGCGTGACCGGTTCGAGCAGCAGCACGACCGCGACGTACAGGACCGGGAGCCAGCGCAGCCAGGCCGGGGGAGCGGGCAGCCCGGTCCGTACCGCCAGCCCGGCCCCCGGGGCTCTGGCGGCACGCTCGTGCCTCACCGGTCGCTCCGGTGCGCCGGGCCCCACGCCTGGCGGTCGGACTTGCGCGGCCTTGGCACACCGGACTCCTGTCGGACGACCCCGAGATGAGGTCAACCCTGCTCGGTGGGGCCGGGGCGCACCCGGCATTGCTCCACTCAACGGCATGTTCCGGCTGCCTCGGCAGCCCGCCGGGGTGTACTATTCATCAAGTGATGAATTAACGGCTACGGCGCACCACTCCATCGAAGGGCGGGACCCGTCATGGACCAGACCACCTGCTGTGTCGTGGGAGGCGGCCCCGCGGGCATGGTGCTCGCCCTGCTGCTGGCCCGCTCCGGAGTCCGTGTGACGGTGCTGGAGAAGCACGGCGACTTCCTGCGCGACTTCCGCGGCGACACCGTCCACCCCTCCACCCTCGCGCTGCTGGACGACCTGGGCCTGGCCGAACGCTTCGCCCGGCTGCCCCAGCGCCGCGTGAACACCGTCCAGCTCCCGATCGGCGACGGCCGCTCGGCGGTCACGGTCGCGGACCTCAGCGTGCTGCCCGGCCCCTACAACTACGTGGCGATGGTGCCCCAGTGGGACCTGCTGGACCTGCTCGTGGCCGAGGCCCGGCACGAACCGACCTTCGACCTGCGGATGAACACCGAGGCGACCTCCTTCCTGATCGAATCCGGACGGGTCCGCGGGGTGCGCTACCGCACCGCCGACGGACGCACCGGCGAGCTGCGCGCGCTGCTCACCGTCGCCTGCGACGGCCGCGGATCACTCGCCCGCTCCCTACCGGAACTGGGCCTGCGCGAGTTCCCCTGCCCCATGGACGCCTGGTGGTTCCGCCTCCCACGGCACCCCGGGGACCCGCGCGGACTCGTCGGCGGGGCCGGCGACCGCTTCCTGACCGCGATGATCGACCGCGGCGACTACTGGCAGTGCGCAGGGCTCATCCCCAAGGGCACCGACGCCCGGCGCCGCGCCGCCGGCCTCGACCGCTTCCTGGCCGACTTCACCGCCGCCGCCCCCTGGCTCGCCGACCGGGCACCCGGCCTGCGCTCGTGGGACGAGGTGAAACTCCTCGACGTACGCCTGGACCGGCTGCGCCGCTGGCACCGCCCGGGCCTGCTGTGCATCGGCGACGCCGCCCACGCGATGTCCCCGGTCTTCGGCATCGGCATCAACCTCGCCGTCCAGGACGCCGTCGCCGCCGCCCGCCACCTGGCCGGCCCGCTGAGCCGCGGCACCGTCCGCCCGCGGGACGTGCGGGCCGTGCAACGCCGCCGCCGTCCTACGACCGTCGCCACCCAGGCGCTCCAACGCACCGCCCACGCCCGCGTCATCGCGCCCCTCCTGCGGGGCCGCCCGCCCCTCGGCGGCGCGGCACGGGCCCAGCGCGCCGCCCGGCTGCTCGCCGGCAGGCGCTGGATCCGCCGCGTCCCCGCCTACTTCATCGGGTACGGCGCGCTCCGCGAACGCCCGCCCGCGGCCGCCGTGCGCCGGCCGTGAAACAGCGGCCTGCCGGACCCGCCGAACCGGCCCGGACGTGGCACGATGGTGGTGAGCATCGCCCCGCGCAGGGGGTGGCGACATGGCCGTGTCCCAATCCTCGCCCACCTCGGGAACCCACCGCCCGGGACTGAGACGCGAGATCGGCTTCATCGGGCTGATCTGGGCCTCGGAAGGCTCGATCATCGGCTCCGGCTGGCTGTTCGGCGCCCAGGGCGCCCTCGCGGCCGCCGGACCGGCGGCGATCATCTCCTGGGGCATCGGCGGCCTCGCGATCCTGATCCTCGCGCTGGTGCACGCCGAACTGGGCGGCATGTACCCGGTGTCCGGCGGCACCGCCCGCTTCCCGCACTACGCCTTCGGCGGCGCCGCCGGGGCGTCCTTCGGCTGGTTCTCCTGGCTCCAGGCGGCCACCGTGGCGCCCATCGAAGTGCTCGCGATGATCACCTACGCCCAGCACTACTCATGGGCGAGCGGCTGGGAGAAGATCCAGGGCGGCGAGCACGTGCTGACCCCGCCCGGCATCGCCGTCGCGGTCGGCCTCATGGCGGTCATCACGGCCGTCAACTTCCTCAGCATCCGGCTGCTGGCCCGTACCAACAGCGCGGCGACCTGGTGGAAGGTCGGCGTCCCGCTAGTGACGATCTTCGTCTTCGCCATCGCCCAGTTCCACACCGCCAACTTCACCGCCGCCGACGGCTTCAACCCCTACGGCGCCAAGGGCATCCTGTCCGCCGTCTCCACCAGCGGCATCATCTTCGCCCTGCTCGGCTTCGAGCAGGCCGATCAGCTCGCCGGCGAGAGCGCCAACCCCAAGCGCGACATCCCGCGCGCGGTGATCGGCTCGATCATCCTCGGCATCGTGATCTACATCCTGCTCCAGGTGACGTTCCTCGCCGCGCTGCCCGCGTCCCAGATCGGCAGTCACTGGGCCACCTCCGCGTTCACCGCGCTGAGCGGACCCTTCGCCCAGGTCGCCACCCTGATCAGCGTCGGCTGGCTGGCCGCCGTGCTCTACCTCGACGCCGTGATCTCCCCGGCCGGTACCGGCCTCATCTACATCACCGGCTCCTCCCGCGTGTCCTACGGCCTCAGCCGCAACGGCTACGTCCCCTCCGTGTTCGAGACCACCAACCGGCGTGGCGTCCCCTGGGCCGGGCTCCTCACCGCCTTCGTGATCGGCTGCGTCTGCTTCCTGCCCTTCCCCAGCTGGCGCTCGCTCGTCGGTCTGATCACCAGCGCCAGCGTGCTCATGTACGCCGGAGCCCCGCTCTCCTTCGGGGTGTTCCGCAACCGGCTGCCAGGCGCCCACCGCCCCTACCGTCTCCCCGGCGGGAGCTGGATGTCGCCGCTGGCCTTCGTCGTCGCCAATCTGCTGATCCTGTGGTCGGGGTGGACCACCGACTGGAAGCTCGGCGTCGCCATCCTCATCGGCTACGTCATCCTGATCGGCAACCGGGTGTTCAAACTGAACCCGATCACTCCCCAGCTGGACCTGCGCGCCGCCCAGTGGCTGCCGGTCTACCTTGTCGGCATGGGGCTCATCGTCTACCTCAGCGACTTCGGGCCCCTCAAGCACCCGTGGTTCCCGCTGTGGTGGGACATCGGGGTCACCGCCGCCTTCAGTCTCGTCATCTACTACTGGGCGCTGGCGGTCGCGCTGCCCACCGAGAAGATCCAGACGCTGATCGACCAGGTCGTCGTACCGGAGGAGGAGGACGTCGTCTGACCGCCCCTGCCCGGTACGGCTGTGGCAGCCAGGGGGGGGCCGGCTCCCCCCGCTGTGCTGGTGCTGTCCCCCTCGCGAAGCGGCCGCCTGCCGGAGTGATCGCGGGGCGGGCGGTGCCCAGCGTGATGACGCATGGGCATCCACTTACCGAGCACCGCAACGCGCCGCCGTACCGGCCGCTCCGCCGCGGCCCGAACCACCGTCCTCGCCGCCCTGGTCTCCGCACCGGTGGCGGCCGCCCGGCCACCGGCCCCGGCGCCCCACGCGTGCGCCGACCACACCGAGTTGAACCGGTCCGTGCGCCACCTGGTCACGCACGACCGGATCGCGGGCGCCTCCGTCCTGGTCACCGAGCCCGGCACCACCGCCGTGCGCACGCTGGACCGCGACCTACGGCACGGCCGATCCGCGCACCGGCCGCCCGATGAACACCACCGACCGGCTGCGCGTGGGCAGCGTCACCAAGACCTTCACCGCGACCGTCGTGCTCCAGCTCGCCGCCGAACGGCGGTTGTCCCTCGACGCACCGGTGGCACGCTACCTGCCCGGTCTGGTCCGCGGCCACGGCCACGACGGCCGCCGGATCACCGTGCGACAGATCCTGCGGCACACCAGCGGGCTGCCCGACTACCTCGACGCACCCGAGTGGGAGCACCCCGACCGGCTGCGGCACCGCCACTTCGAACCCCGCGAACTCGTCGCCGCCGCACTGCGGTTGCCGCACCCGCGGAAGACCTGGCACTACGCGACGACCAACTACGTCATCGCCGGTCTCCTCGTCCACGCGGTCACCGGACACACCCCCGAGGCGGAGATCTCCCGGCGCCTCGTCCGGCCGCTCGGGCTCCACGACACCTACTGGCCGGGCGACGACCCCCGGCTCCGCGGACCGCACTCCCACAGCTACTTCCGTGACGGGGAAGGCCGCCGAGTGGACGGCACGGCCTGGGACATGAGCTTCGCCGGAGTCGGCGGCGCCCTGGTGTCGACCCAGGCCGACCTGACCCGGTTCGCGGCCGCGCTGTCCGGCGGCCGGCTGCTGTCCGCCGCCCAACTCACCGAGATGCGACGGACCGTGGCCGCCGACCCGGACCGGCTCTGGCCCGGCGCCCGGGGCGCGCTGACCATGCACCGCGCCTGGCCCAGCTCCCGCCTGGTGACCCTGCGCGGCGCCGACCGGCACGCCGTCTACGGCGTCTTCGGCAGCTCCTGCGTGGACACGGCCGTCAACGAGTACCTCGCGGACGGCCACCTGCCGCGCCGGGACCTCACCTGCTCCCGGCCCGCCGCATGACGGCCGGGGCCACCCGGGGAGAAGACCGGGGGAGGCCGAGGTCGCGGGTTGGCCGGAAAACATCCGCCGAACCCGCACAGCCCCGGCCACCGGCCCGCACACGGGCCGGAAAGCGCCAGGAACGGGCGCCGCGTCCGGTGCCATGCCGGGGGACTTCCGGTTCACCGCACCGGCGGCGAAGAGGATGAGCACCGCGTGGTGGCAGAGCGTGTGAAGGGGTGTGGAAAATTCGGTCACCGCCCCGTCACTCCCGTGAAGCCTGGCCTCCCGTGACGCCCTGGCCGGGCCCGACACGGCTGGTCCGCCGTTTGCGCCCGTGATTTCATCCTGCGGGTGGCGCGACCCGCCAAAGGCGTTTCCCGTTCGGGGAACGGGGTGGGTTCCGCCCTGTCGCATTGATTGTCTCGAAGGGAATCCGGAAACATGACGAACCGTGCCGCCCGCATGGAGACCACCGAGATCTCGGACGCCGAACTGGACGACGTCGCCGGCGGTCTCGCCGCCGGGGGCGCCGGCTGCCTCTACCTGGACACCCCGCTCGGGACCGTCAGCGGCGACCTTCTGGCCGTCGCCTCCCCGGAGGGCGTCACCACGGGCGCGAGCCTGCACGCCACCACTCTCTGACGACCACGCGAAACCGCTCGCGGGGGCCCGGCCGGCAGGTTCGGGCCCCCGCGGCGGGCACGTGTCCGGACGGTCCCGCGTGGTTCTTTCACCCGGGCGGTCCGACTCGAAAGGGTTCACCGAGGGCAGGCACTGCACATGCCTGTGATCTTCTTCGACATCGGGGCGACCCTGGCGGACGTCCATACGGGACCCGACGGCTCGCCGGTGCTCCGGCCCCTGCCGCGCGTCATGGCCGTGCTCGACGCCCTTCAGGGGGTGCCCCAGGGCATCATCTCCAACCCCGGCCCGAGCGAGGACGACGTCCGGCGCGTGGCGGCCGCGCTGCACCGGGCGTTCCCCGGCCGCTTCACCGACGATGCGCTGGTGCACTGGGGCGTGAAGGACAGCCGCGGCATCTTCGACCGGGCGGTCGCGAGCACCGGCGCGGCGGCGGCCGACGACTGCGTCTTCGTCGGTGAGGACGCCCAGGAGCGCGCCTTCGCACGTGAGGCGGGAATGCGGACGGCGGCCCACCCGGTGTTCGCCTTCGCCGCGACGGAGAACCGGGCCGTGCTCAGGGCGCGCGTCGAACTGGCGGCCGGCCGGGACCTGTCCGAGCTGGCCCTGGCCATGAACGAGACGGAGGCCGTCGTCGTGCAGACCGTCTCCGAGCGGCTCGCCCTCGCCATGGTGACCACCGCGGGAGCCCAGGCGCTGGAGCGGGCCGGATTCACCGTGGAACCGCGCGGCCCGGTCGACGCCACGGACACCTTCCCCGCGCCGGACGGCCGGCCGGCGGCGGAGGAGCCGCTCGCGGACGCCCCGCGGCACGGCCGGTGACACCATGCCCGGTACGACTGCGAACGGCGATGAGGAGCCGACGGGCGGCGGCGCCGGGGAACAGGGCGACGACGCCGAGCGCCGGGCGGCCGAAAGGTTCGTCAGCGATCTGCTGGCGCGCGGCGAGGCGGTGTTCGAGGGGGAGGAGCCGACGGCCAGGACCACGCACGTCGTCAGGCGCGAGGACGACGGACGGCTGACCGTCCGTCGTCTGCGCTTTCACTGATCCGGCCGCCCGCCGGTCCGGCCGAACCCTCAGTCGAAGCCCCGCCGGACCAGGGCGAGACCCTCACCGGTCGTGCTCGGCGCGATCTCGTGCGTCTTGATCCGCGAGGGGCTGTCGTCGACGAACGCCGCGGCGGTGCGGTGCTCCGCGGGCACGTGGACGCGGCCGCGGCGGAACAGGTCCTCCAGGTACGACGTGGCCACCCGCTCGGGATCGGAGGGGCGCAGGGAGCCGCCGGCCGGGTCGGAGCCCGCGACGCCGAACCGTCGTTCCCCTGCGGGAGCGGAGAGGGTGACGGGCTGGGTGACGCCGTACGGCGCACCGTGGACCGTGACGTCCGCGAGCCCGTCGTCGTCGGCACCGCCCGGCATCGACTCGTCGATCCCGGCGGCCCGGCGCGTCACCTCGGGTTCGGTGAGGGACGCGGCGGCCTCCAGGGAGAGGATGCCGTGCCGGATGAACGCCGAGCGCAGGGCCTGACCGTACAGGCCGCCGTTGCGGCGCTGGTCCGCCGCGATCATGTGACCGGCGAGCTGCGCGTAGTACGCGGCCACCACGGGCGCGGCCACCGCGGCGTCCACCAGCAGCTGACCGGCGATCTCGGCCGCTCTGGCCAGGCCCGCCTGGTCCTGGAGGTCCTGCTGCCGGAAGATCCCGGCGACGACCTTCAGGAACGCGCCGCTGAACACCCGGGAGAAGGAGTGCGGCTCGCTGGACAGCATGTTCGCGGGTCCGCTCGGCGGCAGTTGCACCGGGTCGCGGTAGAAGAAGCTGTTCGCCAGGTTGCGCAGGCAGTCCGGGTCGACCGCGCTCGGGTGGCCCTTGCGGATCGCGGCGCCCAGTTGCTCGGCCATCCTCGACACGCGCGAGGACAGCTCCAGGTCGCCCTGCGTCTCGGCCAGCACCGCGGCCCGCAGGGATTCCAGCCGGAGCGAGGTCAGCAGCGCGCTGATGTCGCCGAACGCCTCGTGCAGGGCGGCCGTCTCCGCGCTCGCCGTGTTGAACAGCTGGGGGCGCAGCGCGTCGAGGATTGCGTGCCCCGTCTCGTGTGCGACGACCTCGGTGCTCTCGCACGCGGCGACGGTGACACCCGCCACCGTGTGGCGGAAGAACCACAGACCCTTGCGGTCGTAGAAGGCGTTGAGGTCGTCCCCCGCGTCGAGGTGCGCGGTGAGGGCTCTGCCGACCGACGCGTGCCACCGCGTTCCGGCCGGGACCAGCGGGCCCCAGGTCTGGCCGGCCCTGCTGAGCCCGTCGGCCGCCACCCAGTAGCGGAAGGCCTCGGTGCCGGGCCCGGCACCGTCGGGCTGCGGCGCGGCGTCCGCTATGGCCATCGGGAAGGGCTGAGTGTCGAGGTGCGGGACCGGATGCGGTACGGGCATGTGGACCAGAGGGGGAAATCCCGGGTCGTCCTCGTACACCAGAACCGTGGGCATCGTGGCGTGCTGCTGCACCGTCATGGCGCCTCCGTGGGGATGGGGAGATGGGGAGATGATGGTGAGATGGCATCCCCCCCGGCAGGGCAGCTCCGGCCAGGAGGCCCTCATTGTCAGTACGGGACCACTCCGGCCCGGTATCAAGGCGGGCGCGGCCGGACGGGTGACGGGGGCGTCACGCCGACCGCCCGGTACGCACGCGAGCCCCCTGCCCGGACCCGAGCCCGTACGTTCTCGGCACCCGAACCCGTACGGTCGGCCTTCGGACCTGCCAGGGCCCGGGTGGCCGTCCTTGTCACAATGCCTCCATGACCGCAGACCAGTCCCGCGTGCCCGACCGCCCGTTCCTGCGACTGCCCGGTGACGGTGAGCTGATCGACGTCGCCGGGGTCGCCCACTTCTTCCGGCTCACCGGCGAGCACACCGGCGGGCGGTTCGCCTTCGAGGAGTTCAGCCTCGCCCCCGGCACCATCGGTGCCAGGCCGCACGTGCACGAGGGGCACGACGAGTACTTCTACGTCCTCGAAGGCGAGTTGACGCTCCACACCGGGGACGGCGAGACAACCGCCGGTCCAGGGGCCCTGCTCGCCGCGGCCCGGGGCACCTCGCACGGGTTCCGCAACGCCGGGGCCGCCCCGGCACGCGCCCTGTGCCTCTACACCCCCGCCGGCTACGAGGACTACTTCCGCGACGTGCACGCCGCCGTGAGCGCCGGAGCCGAGGCCACCGACGAGTTGCTGGCCGAGTTCCGGGGCCGGTACCAAACCCGCTCGCACCAGGTTCCGTTGGCCGAATAGACGCTTCTCCACGCGCCGGCCATTGACTCCGCGAGCCCGTGTTGGTTGAGTGGCTCATCCACTGAGCCACTGGGAGGACGGCGTGGAGGCACTGCCCCGCGAGACCATCGTCGACGTGCTGGAGGGCCGGCTGCGCGAGGACATCCTCGCCGGCCGTCACCCGGCGGGCAGTTACCTGCCCCCCGAGCGCACCCTCGCGGACGGGTACGGCGTCACCCGCACCACGCTCAAGCACGCGTTCGGCCGACTGACGCAGGCCGGACTCCTGGAGACCCGGCACGGCGTCGGCACCCGCGTCCGCGACTACCTGCGCCTCGGCGGGGCCGACCTGCTGCCCATGCTCGTGCGGCACAGCCCCGACTGGATCGGCGAGGTCTTCGAAGTGCGGCGCCACATCGGCACGTTGATCGCCGGACGGGCCGCCACCCGGGCGACCGAGCGGCAGCGGGCCGGGCTGCGCGCGCTGCTGACGGCCGTGGGGGACGCCGTCGACGCCGACGCCGTCCAGCTCGCGGACGTCGAGGTCCACCGCGCCCTGGCGCGCGCCACCGGCAACCGCGTCTACGTCCTGCTGACCAACACCCTGTTCAACGCCTACCTCCCCGTCCGCGCCGTGCTCAGGGCCCCGTTCACGGACGCCCAGGTGGCACGCGAGCGGCTGGAGCCGGTGGTCGACGCGGTGGCCGCCGGCGACGAGGCGGCCGCCCGGCACGCGGCCGAGCGGTATCTGACGGTCACCGAGCGGATCATGCTGGAGAGCCTCGCATGAGCGGCGGCACCGGCACCGCCGCACCCCGCGGCACCGTCTTCGACGAGACGATGCTCGGCACCCTGCTGCTGGACGGCGAGGACCGAGTCCGCCGGGTCCGGCTGGACCTGACGGTCTCGGCGGACCGCGTCCTGCGGCCCCTCGGCACGACCGAGGCCCGCGCCACCGGCCGGACACGCGTCGCCGGATGGGCGGACGACCCGCACACCGAGGGCGAGTTGGAGATCTCGCCCGTCGCGCGCCGCCGCATCCGCTACCGCCTCTCCTTCACCGCGGACGGCCGCCGGCTCACCCTCGACGGCTGGAAGTCCGTCACCCCGCGCCGGCCGCTGGCCTCGATGACCGTGCTGCCGTACACCCTGTACGAGGACGGCGCCCGGATCGGCACCGGTACCCTCCGCTTCCCCCTCCGTACGCAACTCCTGCCTTTCCTGGCCAGTTTCCGTTTTCCCCGGCCGTCCGGCACCGGAGCGTTCCTCGCTCCACGCTGGCGGGGCGAACCGGGCCGCACCGAGGTCTGGTACACGACCCTCACCGACCCGGGAACCGGCAGCGGAGTCTGGCTGCACCACGAACTGACCGCTCTCGCCGACGGATCAGCGCCCTACGCCCACGGCTGGGCGGCGGTGTTCCCGCAGGACGGCCCGGTGCGCCACGCCCGGTTCGGCCCCGCCGAGTGGACCCCCGGCGGGACCGGCTTCAGCGCCGACGGGGTCACGGTGCGCCCCGGACGCCTGACCGGAACGGCCGAGAGCGGCGCCCTGCGCTGGGACCTCACCGAACGCCCCACCCAGCCACCGCTGTTCACCTTCCCCCGGTGGGCCTGGCGCCGGCCCCTGCTGCCCGCGGCCCAGATGCTCCCCGCCGCACGCGCCGCCTACGACGGCACCCTCACCCACGACGGCACCACGCTCACCCTCACCTCGGCCCCCGGCGCCTCCGCCCGCATCTACGGCCACGGCAACGCGCACCGCTGGGCCTGGCTGCACGCCGACCTCGGCGGCGGGGACGTCCTGGAGATCGTCGCCGCCGTCTCCACCCGCCCCGGACTGCGCAGACTGCCCCCGTTGGTCTTCCTGCGGCTGCGCCGCGACGGCCGCACCTGGCCCCGCCGCGCCGAGCGCCCCGCCGTCGGCTGGGCCGGAGCGGGACGCTTCCGCGCCCGCATCGGCCTGCCCACCTGGACCGTCACCGGCCGGGCCGGCCCGCGCCGGATCCGCGTCGAGGTCACCCAGCCCGACGACCGCACCCTCGCCCTGGACTACACCGACCCCGACGGCCGGCACGCGACCTGCCGCAACAGCGAACGGGCCGACGCGCACGTGCTGCTGGAACGGTGGTGGCCGGGCGGCTGGCGGAAGGAGGCCGAGTGGACGCTGGACGGCACCGCGCACGCCGAGGTGGGCACACGATGAGCCTCACCGGCCTCGTCTCCGCCCTCCTCGCCGACGACGGCACCGCCGACTGGCCCCGCCGCGTCCCCGCCCGCCTCGAGACGGTCCTCGCCGCGATGCCGCTCGCCGCCCGGACCGGGCTGCGGGCGGCGGCCCGCGGCGTGGACGCCTACGCGACGGCACGCACCGGGCGCCCCCTCGGCGCGCTCACCGCGCCCGAGCGGGAGTCCGTCCTGGGCGAACTGGCCGCCAGGCCCGCCCTGCTCCCGCTCCTGGACGTGCTCAAGGTGCCCGTCCTCCTCGCGGCCGGGACCGAGCGGATGCTCCAGGACGCCCCCGCCCCACGCCGCCCCGCGCCCGGCCGCCCGGCCCACGACTGGGTGCATCGCCTCGGCGGCGACGGCGGCTGGGTGGCCGTAGATCCCTA
>NZ_JAJSZC010000110.1:0-34647 GCF_036815105.1 Streptomyces sp. IBSBF 3136 | reverse complement strand
CCCCCCCCCCCCCCCCCCCCCCCCGGGGGGGCGGGCCCCCCCCCCCCCCGCGGGGCCCCCCCCGGGGGGGGGGCCCCCCCTTCGGTTTCAAGCTGCCCGCTTACTGGTTGTACGGACCGTAGTCGTAGTCCTCCAGCGGAACGGCCTGGCCGGAGCCCGTGCCGAACGGCGAGTAGTCGATGTCGTCGTAGCCGACGGCCGAGTACATCGCGGCCTTGGCCTCCTCGGTCGGCTCGACCCGGATGTTGCGGTAGCGGGACAGACCCGTACCGGCCGGGATGAGCTTACCGATGATGACGTTCTCCTTGAGGCCGATGAGGCTGTCGGACTTGGCGTTGATCGCCGCGTCCGTCAGGACTCGGGTCGTCTCCTGGAAGGAGGCGGCCGACAGCCAGGATTCCGTCGCCAGCGAGGCCTTGGTGATACCCATCAGCTGCGGACGACCGGAGGCCGGGTGACCGCCCTCCTGGACCACACGACGGTTCTCGGTCTCGAACTTCGAGCGCTCGACCAGCTCGCCCGGCAGCAGCTCCGCGTCGCCGGACTCGATGATCGTCACACGGCGCAGCATCTGCCGGATGATGATCTCGATGTGCTTGTCGTGGATCGACACACCCTGCGAGTTGTAGACCTTCTGGACCTCGCCGACCAGGTGGACCTGGACGGCACGCTGACCCAGGATGCGCAGCACGTCGTGCGGGTTGGTGGCACCCACGGTGAGCTGCTGGCCCACCTCGACGTGGTCGCCGTCGCGGACCAGGACCTTGGCACGCTTCGAGATCGGGAACGCCGTCTCGTCGCTGCCGTCGTCCGGGGTGACGACGAGCTTCTTGGTCTTCTCGGTCTCCTCGATCCGCACGCGGCCGGAGGCCTCGGAGATCGGGGCGACACCCTTCGGGGTACGGGCCTCGAAGAGCTCGACCACACGGGGCAGACCCTGGGTGATGTCGTCACCGGCCACACCACCGGTGTGGAAGGTACGCATCGTCAGCTGGGTACCGGGCTCACCGATGGACTGGGCGGCGATGATGCCGACCGCCTCACCGATGTCGACCAGCTTGCCGGTGGCCAGCGAACGGCCGTAGCACATCGCGCAGGTACCGACGGCGGACTCGCAGGTCAGGACCGAGCGGGTCTTGACCTCCTCGACGCCACGGCCGACGAGCTCCTCGATGAGGACATCGCCCAGGTCGGTGCCGGCCGGGGCCAGGACCTGACCGTCGACCACGATGTCCTCGGCGAGGCAGCGCGCGTACACGGACGTCTCGACGTCGTCCGTCTTGCGCAGCACGCCGTCCGCGCCGCGGTCGGCGATCCGCAGCTTCAGACCGCGCTCGGTGCCGCAGTCCTCCTCGCGGATGATGACGTCCTGCGAGACGTCGACCAGACGACGGGTCAGGTAACCCGAGTCGGCGGTACGCAGGGCGGTGTCCGCCAGACCCTTACGGGCACCGTGCGTGGAGATGAAGTACTCCAGCACGGACAGGCCCTCACGGAAGGACGCCTTGATCGGACGCGGGATGGTCTCGTTCTTCGCGTTCGACACCAGACCACGCATACCGGCGATCTGCCGCATCTGCATCATGTTTCCTCGGGCACCCGAGTCAACCATCATGAAGATGGGGTTCGTCTTGGGGAAGTTCTCGTTCATCGCCTCGGCGACCTCGTTGGTCGCCTTGGTCCAGATCGCGATGAGCTCCTGCGTGCGCTCTTCCTTGGTGATCAGACCGCGCTCGTACTGCTTCTGGACCTTCTCGTCCTGCGCCTCGTAGCCGCGGACGATCTCCTTCTTCGCCTCGGGAACGACGACGTCGGAGATGGCCACGGTGACACCGGAACGGGTCGCCCAGAAGAAGCCGGCCGCCTTCAGGTTGTCGAGCGTCGCCGCCACGATGACCTTGGGGTACCGCTCGGCCAGGTCGTTGACGATCTCGGAGAGCTGCTTCTTGCCCACCGAGTAGTCGACGAACGGGTAGTCCTCGGGCAGCAGCTCGTTGAAGAGCGCGCGGCCCAGCGTGGTGCGCAGGCGGAACGAGTCCCCCTGCTGCCACTCGGGCTCGCCCTCCTCGCGGGCCGGCGGGGTCCAGCCGCGCGGCGGGATGGTGCCCACCGGGAAGCGGATGTCGATCTGCGACTGCAGCGCCAGCTCGCCGGCGTCGAACGCCATGATCGCCTCGGCCGTGGAGCCGAACGCGCGGCCCTCGCCCTTGGTGTCACGCAGCTCGCCGTCGGTGGTGAGGAAGAACAGACCGAGGACCATGTCCTGGGTCGGCATCGTCACCGGGCGGCCGTCGGCCGGCTTGAGGATGTTGTTCGAGGACAGCATCAGGATGCGGGCCTCGGCCTGCGCCTCCGCGGACAGCGGCAGGTGCACGGCCATCTGGTCGCCGTCGAAGTCCGCGTTGAACGCGGTGCAGACGAGCGGGTGGATCTGGATGGCCTTGCCCTCGACCAGCTGCGGCTCGAAGGCCTGGATGCCGAGGCGGTGCAGGGTGGGAGCACGGTTCAGCAGCACCGGGTGCTCGGCGATGACCTCTTCGAGGACGTCGTACACGACCGTGCGGCCGCGCTCCACCATGCGCTTGGCGCTCTTGATGTTCTGCGCGTGGTTCAGGTCGACCAGGCGCTTCATCACGAACGGCTTGAAGAGCTCCAGCGCCATCGCCTTGGGCAGACCGCACTGGTGCAGCTTCAGCTGCGGACCGACGACGATCACCGAACGCGCGGAGTAGTCCACACGCTTGCCGAGCAGGTTCTGACGGAAGCGACCCTGCTTGCCCTTGAGCATGTCGCTCAGGGACTTCAGCGGGCGGTTGCCGGGACCGGTGACCGGGCGACCACGACGACCGTTGTCGAAGAGGGCGTCAACAGCCTCCTGAAGCATGCGCTTCTCGTTGTTGACGATGATCTCCGGGGCACCGAGGTCCAGGAGCCGCTTCAGACGGTTGTTGCGGTTGATCACACGGCGGTACAGGTCGTTCAGGTCGGAGGTCGCGAAGCGGCCACCGTCCAGCTGCACCATCGGACGCAGGTCCGGCGGGATGACCGGGACGCAGTCCAGGACCATGCCCTTGGGGCTGTTGGACGTCTGCAGGAACGCGGAGACGACCTTCAGCCGCTTCAGGGCGCGGGTCTTCTTCTGGCCCTTGCCGGTGCGGATGATCTCGCGGAGCTTCTCGGCCTCCTCGTCGAGGTCGAAGGACTCCAGGCGCTTCTGCAGCGCCGCGGCACCCATCGAGCCGTCGAAGTACGTGCCGAAGCGGTCACGCAGCTCGCGGTAGAGCAGCTCGTCGCCCTCGAGGTCCTGGACCTTGAGGTTCTTGAACCGGGTCCACACCTCGTCGAGGCGGTCGATCTCGCGCTGCGCACGGTCGCGCAGCTGCTTCATCTCGCGCTCCGCGCCCTCGCGCACCTTGCGGCGCACGTCGGCCTTGGCGCCCTCGGCCTCCAGCTCGGCCAGGTCGGTCTCGAGCTTCTTGGCGCGGGCCTCGAGGTCGGCGTCGCGACGGTTCTCGATCTGCTGGCGCTCCACCGAGACGTGCGCCTCGAGGGAGGGCAGGTCGCGGGTACGGCGCTCCTCGTCGACGTACGTGATCATGTACGCCGCGAAGTAGATGACCTTCTCGAGGTCCTTGGGCGCCAGGTCCAGCAGGTAGCCGAGGCGCGACGGGACACCCTTGAAGTACCAGATGTGCGTGACGGGCGCCGCCAGCTCGATGTGGCCCATCCGCTCACGGCGCACCTTGGCGCGCGTGACCTCGACGCCACAGCGCTCGCAGATGATGCCCTTGAAGCGGACGCGCTTGTACTTGCCGCAGTAGCACTCCCAGTCCCGGGTCGGACCGAAGATCTTCTCGCAGAAGAGTCCGTCCTTTTCGGGCTTCAGGGTGCGGTAGTTGATGGTCTCGGGCTTCTTGACCTCGCCGTGGCTCCACTGACGGATGTCGTCAGCGGTGGCCAGACCGATCCGGAGCTCGTCGAAGAAGTTGACGTCGAGCACTATGCGTCAATCCCTCTCAGGGTTGTAAGTCTGTGGTCTGAAACGGGGGCCTGGGGGTCGGCGGGGGCCTCACACGGTGGCGAGGCCCCTACCGGACTCCCGTCAGACCTCTTCGACGCTGCTCGGCTCGCGCCGGGACAGGTCGATACCGAGCTCCTCCGCGGCGCGGAAGACGTCCTCGTCGGTGTCGCGCATCTCGATCGACATACCGTCGCTGGACAGCACCTCCACGTTCAGGCAGAGCGACTGCATCTCCTTGATGAGCACCTTGAAGGACTCGGGGATGCCGGGCTCGGGGATGTTCTCGCCCTTGACGATGGCCTCGTAGACCTTCACGCGGCCGGTCACGTCGTCGGACTTGATGGTCAGCAGCTCCTGGAGCGCGTAGGCGGCGCCGTAGGCCTCGAGGGCCCACACCTCCATCTCGCCGAACCGCTGGCCACCGAACTGCGCCTTACCACCCAGCGGCTGCTGGGTGATCATCGAGTACGGACCGGTCGAGCGGGCGTGCAGCTTGTCGTCGACCAGGTGGTGCAGCTTGAGGATGTACATGTACCCGATGGAGATCGGGTCCGGGAACGGCTCACCGGAGCGGCCGTCGAACAGCCTCGCCTTGCCGGTCGGCTGCACCATGCGCTCGCCGTCGCGGTTCGGGATGGTGTGCTGCAGCAGACCCGCCAGCTCGTCCTCACGGGCACCGTCGAACACCGGGGTGGCGACGTTGGTGCCGGGAGCGACGGAGTCGGCGCCGATCACCTGGAGGCGCTGGGCCCACTCCTCCGCGAGGCCGGAGACGTCCCAGCCGCGGCTGGCGAGCCAGCCGAGGTGGATCTCCAGGACCTGTCCCGGGTTCATTCGGGACGGCACACCCAGCGGGTTGAGGATGATGTCGACCGGGGTGCCGTCCTCCAGGAACGGCATGTCCTCGATCGGCAGGATCTTGGAGATGACACCCTTGTTGCCGTGACGGCCGGCGAGCTTGTCACCGTCGGTGATCTTGCGCTTCTGCGCGACGTAGACGCGGACCAGCTGGTTCACGCCCGGCGGCAGCTCGTCGCCCTCCTCGCGGTCGAAGACGCGCACGCCGATGACCTTGCCGGTCTCGCCGTGCGGCACCTTCAGCGAGGTGTCACGGACCTCACGGGCCTTCTCACCGAAGATCGCGCGCAGCAGGCGCTCCTCGGGGGTCAGCTCGGTCTCACCCTTCGGGGTCACCTTGCCGACGAGGATGTCGCCGGCGATGACCTCGGCACCGATGCGGATGATGCCGCGCTCGTCGAGGTCGGCGAGGACCTCCTCGGAGACGTTCGGGATGTCCCGGGTGATCTCCTCGGGGCCGAGCTTGGTGTCACGGGCGTCGACCTCGTGCTCCTCGATGTGGATCGAGGAGAGGACGTCGTCCTGCACGAGGCGCTGCGACAGGATGATCGCGTCCTCGTAGTTGTGACCCTCCCACGGCATGAACGCCACGAGCAGGTTCTTGCCCAGGGCCATCTCGCCGTTCTCGGTGGCCGGACCGTCCGCGAGCACCTGGCCCGTGATGATCCGGTCGCCCTCGTCGACGACGACCTTCTGGTTGACCGAGGTGCCCTGGTTGGACCGGGAGAACTTGTGCAGGCGGTACGTGATGTACGTGCCGTCGTCGTTCGCCGTGGTGATGTAGTCCGCGGAGACCTCCTGGACCACACCGTCCTTCTCGGCCTTGACCACGTCGCCGGCGTCGACCGCGGAGCGGTACTCCATGCCGGTGCCGACGAGCGGTGCCTCGGACTTGATCAGCGGCACGGCCTGGCGCATCATGTTCGCGCCCATGAGGGCACGGTTGGCGTCGTCGTGCTCGAGGAACGGGATCATGGCGGTCGCGACCGACACCATCTGGCGCGGCGAGACGTCCATGTAGTCGACGTCCTCGGGGCTGACGTAGTCGACCTCACCGCCACGGCGGCGGACCAGGACACGCGCCTCGGCGAACCGCAGTTCGTCGTTGAGCGTGGCGTTGGCCTGCGCGATGACGAAGCGGTCCTCCTCGTCGGCGGTCAGGTAGTCGACCTCGTCGGTGACCTGGCCGTCGTTCACCTTGCGGTACGGGGTCTCGACGAAACCGAACGCGTTGACCCGGCCGTAGGAGGCGAGCGAGCCGATCAGACCGATGTTCGGGCCTTCGGGCGTCTCGATCGGGCACATGCGGCCGTAGTGCGAGGGGTGCACGTCACGGACCTCGAAGCCGGCCCGCTCACGGGAGAGACCACCCGGGCCAAGGGCCGACAGGCGGCGCTTGTGGGTGAGACCCGACAGCGGGTTGTTCTGGTCCATGAACTGCGACAGCTGGCTGGTGCCGAAGAACTCCTTGATGGAGGCGACGACCGGCCGGATGTTGATCAGGGTCTGCGGCGTGATCGCCTCGACGTCCTGGGTCGTCATGCGCTCGCGCACGACGCGCTCCATACGGGCGAGACCCGTACGGACCTGGTTCTGGATCAGCTCGCCGACGCTGCGCAGGCGGCGGTTGCCGAAGTGGTCGATGTCGTCCGTCTCGACAACGATGCTGTCGCCGTTGTCGCCGGTGGTCTCGGTCTCGCCGGCGTGCAGCTGCACCAGGTACTTGATCGTCGAGATGATGTCCTCGACGGTCAGGATGCCCGCGTCGAGCGGAGCGTCCGCGCCCAGCTTCTTGTTGACCTTGTAACGGCCGACCTTGGCCAGGTCGTAGCGCTTGGGGTTGAAGTACAGGTTCTCGAGCAGCGTCTGCGCGGCCTCACGCGTGGGGGGCTCGCCCGGACGCAGCTTGCGGTAGATGTCGAGCAGCGCGTCGTCCTGGCCCTGGGTGTGGTCCTTCTCCAGGGTGGCGCGCATCGACTCGTAGTCGCCGAACTCCTCGAGGATCTGCTCGGTCGTCCAGCCGAGCGCCTTCAGCAGCACGGTGACCGACTGCTTGCGCTTGCGGTCGATGCGGACACCGACCATGTCACGCTTGTCGATCTCCATCTCCAGCCAGGCACCCCGGGACGGGATGATCTTGGCGGAGAAGATGTCCTTGTCGGACGTCTTGTCGATCGAGGAATCGAAGTAGACACCGGGGGAACGGACCAGCTGGGAAACGACGACACGCTCGGTGCCGTTGATGACGAAGGTGCCCTTGTTCGTCATGAGCGGGAAGTCGCCCATGAAGACCGTCTGGGACTTGATCTCACCGGTCTCGTTGTTGGTGAACTCGGCGGTGACGAAGAGCGGGGCGGCGTACGTGAAGTCGCGCTCCTTGCACTCGTCGATGGAGTTCTTCGGCGGCTCGAAGCGGTGGTCCCGGAAGGTCAGGGACATCGACCCGGAGAAGTCCTCGATCGGGGAGATCTCCTCGAAGATCTCCTCCAGACCGGACTTCGTGGGGACGTCCTGACCGTTCTCAAGAGCCTCCTCGACCCGACTCTGCCAGGCGGTGTTGCCGAGCAGCCAGTCAAAGCTCTCGGTCTGCAGCGCGAGCAGGTTCGGAACCTCGAGAGGCTCCTTGATCTTTGCAAAGGAGATGCGCAGCGGGGCGGTGCTGGCGCCGTTGTTCGTATTCGCGGTCGAGGCGGTGCGCGAGGCGGCCAAGAGGGGGTCCTTCCGAGGGCTCGGACTCACTACGCGCGTGCCGGTCCCTCTCCGTGCACGGTGACAGAAACCCCAGGTCAGGGTAGGTTCGGTCATCGGTGCTCGAGTGAGGGCAGACCCCTGGTGACGGGCAGGGGACAACTAACAGGCAGCGCAAAGGGTCAGTGTAGCCACTTGGCACACTGATGTCCAGCGCGGGTTTCTGTAGACCCTCGTAGTGCTCAACGCCCTCGTCAACGCCCTCGGCATGCTTGCCCTCAACGCACGTTGATACTGCCCTCTTCGCCGTCGATCCATGCCTCGGATTCGGATCCTTGTGACGACGCGTCCTGAGAATTGCGCGCTGCGTGCGGTTCGTCAAGGCCCCCCAGCCCAAACGAGACTGGCCGGAGACACAACGAAGATCACCATACCCCTCGCCGTCGCGAGTGCAAGGCAACCGAAGCCGACCCCCGGATACACCGAAGAGCGACCACCCGGATGGATGATCGCTCTTCGGTGCGTTCGCGTTACAGCCCTACCTACGGGGCCGCAATCAGCGTGCCGAGGTTCGAGGAACCTCGAAAGGTCTTACTTGACCTCGACGGAGGCGCCGGCGCCCTTGAGGGACTCGGCGGCCTTCTCGGCGGCGTCCTTGGCGACCTTCTCGAGAACGGGCTTCGGGGCGCCGTCCACGAGGTCCTTGGCCTCCTTCAGACCCAGGGAGGTCAGCTCACGCACGACCTTGATGACCTGGATCTTCTTGTCGCCGGCACCGGTGAGGATGACGTCGAACTCGTCCTTCTCCTCTTCGGCCTCGGCGCCCGCACCGGCACCGGCGGCGCCGGCCACGACGACCGGGGCGGCAGCGGCGGCGGTGACGTCGAACTTCTCCTCGAAGGCCTTCACGAACTCGGAGAGCTCGATGAGGGTCATCTCCTCGAACTGCGCGAGCAGGTCTTCCTGGCTGAGCTTCGCCATGATGGGCGATCCTTCCACTAATTCGGCGGGTGCCGGATGTACTGGGTGTGGCGGGCGTACGTCGGCCCGCTGAGACCCTCGCCGCGTCAGGCGGCCAGGATCAGAAAGCGAGCCGAGTTACTCGGCACCGCCCTGCTCGTCCTGCTTGGCACGAAGCGCGTCCAGGGTGCGGACGAGCTTCGACGGGAGCGCCTGGAAGACAGAGGCAGCCTGGGACTGCTTGCCCTTGAACGCACCGGCCAGCTTGGAGAGCAGAACCTCGCGGGACTCGAGGTCCGCAAGCTTCTTGATCTCATCGGCGGACAGCGCCTTGCCGTCAAGGACACCGCCCTTGATGATGAGATTCGGGTTGTCCTTGGCGAAGTCACGGAGACCCTTCGCCGACTCCACCGGGTCACCGGTGACGAAGGCGACGGCCGTCGGACCAGCGAAGAGCTGGTCGTCCAGCGTGATCCCGGCCTCGTTGGCCGCAATCTTGGTCAGCGTGTTCTTCACCACGGCGTACTGGGCGTTCTCACCGAGCGACCGGCGCAGCGTCTTGAGCTGCGCCACGGTGAGACCGCGGTACTCGGTCAGCACGGCGGCATTGGAGCTGCGGAACTTGTCCGTCAGCTCGGCAACCGCGGCAGCCTTGTCGGGCCTCGCCATAGAGCCTCGGCCTCCTTCCGGGTGATTCTGACCGCGCGGACCCGAAGGAGGACTGGGGAAACGAAACGCCCCGGCGCAGGCGCTCGGGGCGGACTCGACCGGCTGCACACACTCAGGGCGTATGCTCCGGGAGTTCTTCCACGTCACCTGCGCGGGTCGTCCACTCTTCAGCGGATCCTTCGGCCACCGCACCCTCGTGGGAGCGCGCGGCAACGACCAGCGGTCTTTGGCTTCGGTAGGAGAGTACGGGACCGGAGAGCTGTCGAGCAAATCGGGCCCCCCGGGCGTCTGCCCGGCCGTCCCGCGGGGCACCGGACGGGCCGCCCCGCGGGCACGCGGGCCCGCCGCCGGGCGGCGCCCGGGGGGTCAGGACAACGNCCCCCCCCCCCCCCCCCCCCCCCCCCCCCCCCCCCCCCCCCCCCCCCCCCCCCCCCCCCCCGCGGCGGGTCAGGAGACGGTGCCGGTGCCGCCCGTCACGCCGCCGGACTTCACAAGCTCCTTGAAGTCCTTGGTGTCCCCGGCCGGGGGCGCCTCGGCGGAGACCTTCACGCCGTAGTCGCTGTAGTAGGCCGTGCTGGTCATGGCGCCGTTGGCGGTGGTCGCCTTCTCGATCTTCTTCACCAGCAGGCTCTGGTCGTTGACCCAGATGTCGACCGTCTCGGTGGTGACGCCCGCCTGGCTGAGCTGCTTCTTCAGGCCGGCCAGCTGATCGGCGGTGAGGTCGCTGTTCTTGCCGGCGAGGTCGGCCACGTCGACCGTGCCCGCGTAGTGCGTGGCATCGGCGCCGGAGACCTTCTCCCTGCCGACCTTCTTCACGTCGCCCGAGGCCAGCAGCAGCTTCACCGACTGGTTCGGGGTGGTGTTCTGCATCTGGTCCTTGATGTACGCGCCGGAGCCGCCGCCGAACTTGGCGAGGTCGTCGTAGGCGTACCTGATCCAGTGCTTGCCGAACTGCTGGGCGAACTTGTCGCTCATCTTCGCGTAGTAGGCGTCCGGCAGATAGCGGGCCTGCATCGACGTGGAGCCGGCCTGGCGCATGGCGTCGGCCATCTTGCCGCCGGTGTACGTGATGGTCAGGTTGCCCTTGAGACCGCCGCCCCAGGCGAGGGCGCCGTCGGCGGTCATCGACATCTGGTCGCCGAGGGAGGTGCTGGAGCGGACCTTGGCGGACTCGGCCTTGTCGGTGGACTGCTCGGCGGAGCGCAGGGCGGCGAGCGGACTCATGTCCGTGACGCTCTTTCCGACGGCCTTGTCGCCCTTGTCCGAGCCGCAGGCGGCCAGTCCCGTCAGCGCGGTCACCACCGCGACGGAGAGACCCACCCGGCGTACGGTCCTGCTGTTCATGTCGTCCCACCCCTATGCGAGAGTCCTGTGCCTGCACGCTGGGCCAGGCCAATGACAGTCGTGCGAAAGGTCGCACACAGAAAGGACGGGCCCCGCACCCGGAAGGTTCCAGGTGCGGGGCCCGCCCTCACTCTGCTACGCGTCGCTGACGCGGCTGCCGGTTGAGCCGGTGGCTCAGACGGCGGCCGGGTCCTCCTCGACGAGGAGGTTGCGGGTGCGGTTCGGGTCGACCGGGATGCCGGGGCCCATCGTGGTGGTGATGGCGGCCTTCCTGATGTAGCGACCCTTGGCGGCGGACGGCTTCAGACGGAGGATCTCCTCCAGCGCGGCGCCGTAGTTCTCCACCAGCTTGTCGTCGTCGAAGGACGCCTTGCCGATGATGAAGTGCAGGTTCGAGTGCTTGTCGACGCGGAACTCGATCTTGCCGCCCTTGATGTCGGTGACGGCCTTGGCCACGTCGGGGGTGACGGTGCCGGTCTTCGGGTTCGGCATCAGACCACGCGGGCCGAGGACGCGGCCGAGGCGGCCGACCTTGCCCATGAGGTCCGGGGTGGCGACGACGGCGTCGAAGTCCAGACGGCCCTTCGCCACCTCGTCGATCAGTTCGTCGGAGCCGACGATGTCGGCGCCCGCGGCCTCCGCGGCCGCAGCACGGTCACCGGTCGCGAAGACCAGGACCCGGGCAGTCTTGCCGGTGCCGTGCGGCAGGTTCACGGTGCCACGGACCATCTGGTCGGCCTTGCGCGGGTCGACACCCAGGCGGAAGGCGACCTCGACGGTGCCGTCGAACTTGGTCGTGGAGGTCTCCTTGGCGAGACGGACGGCCTCGAGCGGGGCGTACAGCTTCTCCCGGTCGATCTTGGCGTCCGCAGCGCGGAGAGCCTTGCTGCGCTTGCTCACAACTTGCTCCTGTGTGTTCTGAAAGGAGTCGTGGTCTCCGGGCCGAGCAGGCCCTGCCACGTGCGACCGGCTACGGCCGCATGGACTACTGGGGTGGGGGTCAGCCCTCGACCGTGATGCCCATGGAGCGGGCGGTGCCGGCGATGATCTTCGACGCGGCGTCCAGGTCGTTCGCGTTGAGGTCGGGCATCTTGGTCTGGGCGATCTCGCGGACCTGCGCCTCGGTGATCTTGGCGACCTTGGTCTTGTGCGGCTCGCCGGAGCCCTTCTCGACACCCGCGGCCTTGAGGATCATCTTCGCGGCCGGCGGCGTCTTGGTGACGAAGGTGAAGGAGCGGTCCTCGTAGACCGTGATCTCCACCGGGATGACCCAGCCACGCTGCGACTCGGTCGCGGCGTTGTAGGCCTTGCAGAACTCCATGATGTTGACGCCGTGCTGACCGAGCGCGGGGCCGACCGGCGGGGCGGGGTTCGCCGCACCGGCGTTGATCTGGAGCTTGATGAGCCCCGTGACCTTCTTCTTCTTGGGAGGCATAGCTCTCCGGGTCCTTTCGATTCGGGTCCTGCCGACATCCGGGGACCACCCGGACGCAGGCATACCGCACAACGATAACGGGTATAGATGCGCGGCCAAAAACCGTGCAGGTCAGACAGGCTGAAGCAGCCCGGCTGACCTGCACGGAAGCAAGAGGTCCAGAAAGAGCTAGTTCTTCTGGATCTGGTCGAAGGAGAGCTCGACCGGCGTCTCGCGCCCGAAGATCTCCACGAGGCCCTTGACCTTCTTCGAGTCCGGGTTGATCTCGTTGATGGTCGCCTGCAGCGTGGCGAACGGGCCGTCGGTGACGGTGACCGAGTCGCCGACCTCGAAGTCCAGCACCTGGACCTCGACCTTGCGCTGCGGGGCGGGCTTGCCCTCGGCCTCGGCGGCCTCACGGGCGGCCTTCTCCTCGGCCTCCGGGGCGAGCATCTTGACGATCTCGTCCAGGGTCAGCGGGTACGGGTCGTAGGCGTTGCCGACGAAGCCGGTCACACCCGGGGTGTTGCGGACGACGCCCCAGGACTCGTTGGTCAGGTCCATGCGGACCAGGACGTAACCCGGCAGCTTGTTCTGCTTGATCGTCTTGCGGTCGCCGTTCTTGATCTGGACGACCTCTTCCTGCGGCACCTCGGCCTGGAAGATGTAGTCCTCGACGTTCAGCGAGACGGCGCGCTGCTCCAGGTTGGTCTTCACGCGGTTCTCGTAGCCGGCGTAGGTGTGGATGACGTACCACTCGCCGGGCAGGAGGCGCAGCTCCTGGCGCAGGGCCTCGATCGGGTCGACGGGCTCCGCGGGCTCCTCCTCGACGGCCTCGGCCGTCTCGTCGGCAGCGGCGGCGAGCTCGTCGCTCTCCTCGGTCTCGTCGGAGTCCTCGGTGGCGTCGGCGTCCTCGACGTCGAGGTCTTCGTCCTCGTCCTCGACGTGCAGCGCGGCCACCTCGGCCGGCTCCCCCAGTTCGGCCTCTGCAGCCTCGAACTCGTCCTGCTCGTCCGCGCCTTCGACGATGTCGAGCTCGTCGTCCACCGTCTCGGCGGCATTCCCGCGAGGCTCGTCGTTCAGGTTCGGGTCAGACACGATGGCTGCTTCTTCCTGGATACATAGGGGTGGAACATGCGAAAACGGGCGCCGGTACCACGGCGCCCTTCGCTCTCGGCTCAGCCGAAGACGTACTTGGCCGCGTGGTTGAGCCCATAGTCAATCACGGTCACCAAGGCGATCATGATGGCGACGAAGAAGATCACCACTGTGGTGTACGACGTCAGCTGGTTGCGAGTCGGCCAGACGACCTTGCGGAGCTCCGCGATGATCTGGCGGTAGAAGATGGCGAGGCGCTTCAGCGGGCCCTTCTTGGCGCGCTTGCCGCCCTTGCGGGCCTTCTTCTTGGACTCGGGCACCTCATCGGCGTCAGGCGTGTCGATGGAGCCCACGGCGTCCGTCATTCGTCCTCACCTGATCCCGGGTCGTGGCCGTGCCGCGCCCGGTTTCTGAGCCGCACGGCGGTGCATTGCTGTACGTACATGCGCACACATCCTGGCGGTGTGTGTAGCAGGGCCGGAGGGACTTGAACCCCCAACCGCCGGTTTTGGAGACCGGTGCTCTACCAATTGAGCTACGACCCTTTGGTGTCCCCCAACGTACCGCATCCGACCGGGTGCTCGGTGTGCACCGGCCACGGAACGGCGGCTGAAGGCCAACGAGGTGTGAGTGTACGTGGTCGGCGGGCTTGCGTCGAACAGAAAGTGCCTGCCCCGGACGGCCCGGCCGAAGATCGTCCTGGCCGGAGGCGCGATTCGTACCCCTGTTCACGCCTCGACCCTTTGCTGTTCAGTCCGTGAAACCCGTGTGCCGGGGACATTTCCGGTCTGGAACGATGGGCCCCATGAGCGCTGCAACCCCTCCCACCGAGCGCCGGGTCTCCGCCCGAGTCGGCGCGATCTCCGAGTCCGCCACCCTCGCCGTGGACGCCAAGGCCAAGGCCCTGAAGGCCGCCGGGCGTCCGGTGATCGGCTTCGGCGCCGGTGAGCCCGACTTCCCGACCCCGGACTACATCGTCGAGGCGGCCGTCGAGGCCTGCAAGAACCCGAAGTACCACCGGTACACGCCGGCCGGCGGTCTGCCCGAGCTGAAGGCCGCGATCGCCGCGAAGACGCTGCGCGACTCCGGCTGGGAGCCCGACGTCTCGCAGATCCTGGTCACCAACGGCGGCAAGCAGGCCATCTACGAGGCGTTCGCCGCGATCCTCGACCCGGGCGACGAGGTCATCGTCCCGGCGCCGTACTGGACGACGTACCCGGAGTCGATCCGGCTGGCCGGCGGTGTGCCGGTGGAGGTCGTCGCCGACGAGACGACCGGCTACCGGGTCTCGGTCGAGCAGCTGGAGGCCGCTCGCACGGAGAAGACGAAGGTCGTGCTCTTCGTCTCCCCCTCCAACCCGACCGGCGCGGTGTACTCCGAGGCCGAGACCGAGGCGATCGGCCGCTGGGCCGTCGAGCACGGCCTGTGGGTGCTGACCGACGAGATCTACGAGCACCTGGTGTACGGCGACGCGGTCTCCGTGTCCCTGCCGGCGCTCCTGCCCGAGCTGCGGGACAAGTGCATCGTGGTCAACGGTGTCGCCAAGACGTACGCCATGACCGGCTGGCGCGTGGGCTGGGTCATCGGCCCGAAGGACGTCGTCAAGGCCGCGACCAACCTCCAGTCGCACGCCACCTCGAACGTCTCGAACGTGGCCCAGGTGGCCGCGCTGGCCGCCGTCTCCGGCGACCTGGACGCCGTGGCGAAGATGCGCGAGGCCTTCGACCGCCGCCGCAGGACCATCGTGCGGATGCTCAACGAGATCGACGGCGTCCTCTGCCCCGAGCCCGAGGGCGCCTTCTACGCCTACCCGTCGGTCAAGGCCCTGCTCGGCAAGGAGATCCGCGGCAGGCGCCCGCAGGACACCGTCGAGCTGGCCGCCCTGATCCTGGAGGAGGCCGAGGTCGCGGTCGTCCCGGGCGAGGCCTTCGGCACGCCGGGCTACCTGCGGCTGTCCTACGCGCTCGGCGACGAGGACCTCGTCGAGGGCGTGAGCCGGATCCAGAAGCTGCTGGCCGAGGCCCGGGACTGACCCGGCCGACAGGACATCGAGGCTGTTCCCGCGTTTTCACGCGCGCGTGCGGGCCGTCTCCCTCCGGGGAGGCGGCCCGTCCGCGTGTGCGAGCAAGACCACGTTCGGGGAAAGAGCTACCGGGGCGGCGGGGGCGTACGGCAGGATCCTGGGATGGAGCGTGTACGTGATGTCTCTGAGCTGCCGAAAGCCCATCTGCACCTGCACTTCACCGGCTCGATGCGGCCCGCAACCGTCCTGGAACTGGCCGACAAGTACGGCGTGCGTCTGCCCGATGCCCTGACAGAGGCCCTGACCAGCGGGGAACCGCCGAAGCTACGGGCCACCGACGAGCGGGGCTGGTTCCGCTTCCAGCGGCTGTACGACGCGGCGCGCTCCTGCCTGAGGCAGCCGGAGGACATCCAGCGGCTGGTCCGGGAGGCGGCGGAGGAGGATCTGCGGGACGGCTCGGGCTGGCTGGAGATCCAGGTCGACCCGACCTCGTACGCGCCCCGCCTGGGCGGTCTGATCCCGGCGCTGGAGATCATCCTGGACGCGGTGGAGACGACCGCGCGCGACACCGGCCTCGGCATGCGGGTGCTGGTCGCAGCGAACCGCATGAAGCACCCCCTGGACGCGCGCACGCTGGCCCGGCTCGCGGTGCGCTACGCAGACCGCGGTGTGGTGGGCTTCGGGCTGTCCAACGACGAGCGCCGGGGCATGGCGCGGGACTTCGACCGCGCCTTCGCCATCGCCCGCGACGGCGGACTGCTGTCGGCCCCGCACGGCGGCGAGTTGTCCGGCCCGGCGTCGGTGCGCGACTGCCTGGACGACCTGTACGCCCACCGGCTGGGCCACGGGGTACGGGCGGCGGAGGACCCGCGGCTGCTGAAGCGGCTCGCCGACCGGGGCGTGACCTGCGAGGTGTGCCCGGCCTCGAACGTGGCGCTCGGCGTGTACGAGAAGCCCGAGGACGTGCCGCTGCGCACGCTCTTCGAGGCGGGTGTCCCGATGGCCCTCGGCGCCGACGACCCGCTGCTGTTCGGTTCCCGGCTGGCCGCGCAGTACGAGATCGCCCGCCGCCACCACGACTTCACGGACGCGCAGCTCGCCGAGCTGGCCCGGCAGTCGGTCCGGGGCTCTGCGGCGCCCGAGGACGTCAAGGCGCGGCTGCTGGCCGGTGTGGACGCCTGGCTGGTTCGCCCGGCCGCCTGAAGTGGGCGTAGGGCGGATACGCCTTGAAGCACACCATGACGTCGTCGGGGTGCCCGCCGCCGCGGCCGGGCGGCTCGACCAGCGGCAGTACGGTCATCGGCTCCGGGTGCCCCTTGTCGACGTCTCTGCGGCGCGGCCCCCAGCCGGCGGCGTGGGCGAGGGAGATGGCCGTCTCGGCGAAGACGTCCCTGCTGCCGAACAGGATCAGCGTGCGGGCGTGGGTGACGTGCCGCAGCTCGTCCCGGCGGTCGGGGCGCTCCTGGCGGCCGCTCCCCTCCTGACGGCCGCGCCAGGCGGCGGCGTCCCGTGCGGTACGTGCCTCGTCGGTGCGCACCGAGAGCGGGCCGCCCGGTCCGAGCGCGCGGCGCAGCGCGGGCCACATGCTGGTCCGCAGTCCGTACGAGTGGTGGACCAGGAGCAGGTCGACCGGCTCCCCGACGCCCTCGTCCGGCGGGGCCCCGCCGCGCAGCGGCACGTGGACGAGGGTGTGCCGTGAGCAGGCGGCGAACGAGAACAGGCCGGCGAGGCGGCTCAGACCGTCGTGGTCGCCGAGCAGCAGTCCGACGGGCTCCGGGGCGCGCAGCGAGGTGTGGCGCAGGGGCCGTAGGGGCTGCACGAGCCGGTGTTCGTGGGGTCCCGTCCGGGGACGGAACTGGCGCAGCCTCAGCCGCATCCGGGTGACCTCATGCCTCCGGGGTCGCGGCCGGGCGGGGTGGTCGACAACGGGGCTTCCGTGCCGACCACTCCGGGGGCGCGGGGCGTGATCCGGGCGCCGGGCCCGAGGGCCTGTCGCGCCGCGCGGCGGCGGAGGTCACCTCCGCGACGGGGCGCTAGAGGCCGACGCCCACCGTCACCGGCTCGTTGACCAGCGTGACGCCGAACGCCTCGCGGACTCCGGCGACGACCTCGCGGGCCAGGGCGAGCAGGTCCTCGGTGGTCGCGCCACCCCGGTTGGTCAGGGCGAGGGTGTGCTTGGTGGAGATGCGGGCGGGTCCGGTGCCGTAGCCCTTGGCGAAGCCCGCCTTGTCGATCAGCCAGGCCGCCGAGGTCTTCGTCCGGCCTTCCCCCGCCGGGTAGGCGGGCGGCTCGGTGTCCTCGCCCAGCCGCTCCCGCACGCGCGCGCGGAAGGCGGCGAACTGCTCCTCGCTCAGGATCGGGTTGGTGAAGAAGGACCCGGCGGACCAGGTGTCGTGGTCCTCGGGGTCGAGGACCATGCCCTTGCCGGCGCGCAGCTTCAGGACGGTGGCGCGGGCGTCGGCCAGCGGGACCCGGGCGCCGGGCTCGACGCCGAGCGCGCGGGCCGCCTCCGCGTACTTGACCGGCGCGGAGAGACCGTCCGCGTCCTCCAGCTCGAAGCGGACGCGCAGGACGACGTAGCGCTCGGGGTCGGCCTTGAAGCGGCTGTGCCGGTAGGAGAAGGCGCACTCCTCGTTCGTCAGCGTGACGGTCCGGCCGGCCCGGCGGTCGTAGGCGATCACCTCGGTGATCGTCGAGGAGACCTCCTGGCCGTAGGCGCCCACGTTCTGGATCGGGGTGGCGCCGGCCGAGCCCGGGATGCCGGCCAGGCACTCGACGCCGGCCAGTCCGGCCTCGACGGTGCGGGCGACGGCGTCCGTCCACACCTCGCCGGCCGCCAGCTCCAGGGTGGTGCCGCGCAGTTCGACGCCACGCGTGGCGATGCGCAGGGCGGTGCCGTCGAAGCCCTTGTCGCCGATGACCAGGTTGGAGCCGCCGCCGATGACCAGCAGCGGGGTCCCGCCGTCGTCGGCCTCGCGGACGGCGGCGATCACCTCGGCGTCGGTGGAGGCGGTGACCAGCCGGGCCGCGGGGCCGCCCAGGCGGAAGGTGGTCAGCGGGGCCAGGGGGGCGTCGTGGAGTACCTGCACGCGCCCAAGACTACGAGACGGCGCCGGCGGCTCCGCGGCGGCGCCGTCCCCGCGACGGCCGCCGTCCCGGAGCCGTCCCGTGCGGAGAGGGCAGGATTTGAACCTGCGTGGGCCGCATGGGCCCGACCTCGAGCGAACTCGCCGGTCCCCGATAAGCCACTCCGGGCACCTCTCCCTGCTCCCGGCCCGGTCTCCCGCGCCGTTCACGTGCATCACTGTGGCAGCGACCGCTGACGGCACGCTGACACGTACTCCGAAGACCGGCGGGCGCCCCGGTCCCGGGTCCCCGCACGGCACGGCACGCGCGCGTGGACCGTGGCCGAGGTCCACGCACGCGTGCGGGTGCGGGTGTCGCGGGCTGCCGGCTGTGGGACGGCAGGGGCGGGGGGCGGCGGCTCAGGTCAGCCGCCGGAATGCCTCCTCCCAACTCACGGGCAGTTCGTCGCTCGACGCCCGCCAGGTGGCGTACTTCGCGTCCCGCATCTGCCGCGCCAGGCCCTTGGACGCCGGTGCGTGGGGGCCGGAGCGGGCGAAGGCGCGCAGCGCGTCCGCCGACTCCCAGGCGGACAGGGTCCAGAAGGTGCGCCGCAGCGGTTGTGCCTTCAGGGCCGCCCCGTGGGCGCCCGGGGCGTGGCTGACCTGCCGCCACACGCGCGGTGTGCGCAGGAAGAACCGGAGGGCCCCCCAGCGGGTGCGGGTCTCGAAGCGGGAGGCGAAGACATGGACGTCGGTGCCGGGCGGCGGGGTGTTCGGCACGGTCCAGGGCAGCGTGGGCATGGCCGTTCTCCTTGTCCGTCTCTCGTTGTCCGTCGGTGGCCGACCGGTGGTCCGGTCGAGCGGTGGTCCGGTCGGCCACCGGTCGAGCGGTGGTCCGGTCGTCAGGTCGTACGTCGTCCGGGGTGGCCGTGCGGTCAGTGCGACAGGACCTCGACGGCCGGGGCGGGCGCCTGTCCGGCGGCCGGAGCGCCGTCCCGGGCGCGCCGCCGGGACGGGATGAGCAGGGCGGCGACCGCGGCCAGGGCGACCACACCGGAGCCGGTGACGAGGGCCGGCCGCAGTCCGTCCACGAAGGACTGGGCGCTCTCGTAGCCGCCCTGGGCGGAGAAGATCGACGACATGACCGCGATGCCGAGCGCGCCGCCGACCTCGCGCAGGGCGTTGTTGGCGCCGGAGGCGATGCCCTGCTCCTGCGGGCGGACGCTGGACATCACCAGGTTGGCGGCCGGGGCGAAGTACAGGGCCATGCCGATGCCGCTGACGATCAGGCCGGGCAGCTGGGCGGCGTAGGAGACGTCCGCCGAGACCACGGAGGCCATGTAGCCGAGGCCCACGGCCTGGAGGAACAGGCCGGTGGCGACGACCGGGCGGCCGCCGACGCGGTCGGAGAGGATGCCTGCGACCGGTGCGACGAGCATGGGCATGCCGGTCCAGGGCAGCATGCGCAGGCCGGCCTCGGTGGGCGAGTAGCCGAGCACGCCCTGCATGTACTGGCTGAGCAGGAAGATCGAGCCGAACATGCCCACGAACATCAGCAGGCTGGCCGCGTTGATCCCGGAGAAGGCGCGGGAGCGGAACAGGCGCATGGGCAGCATCGGGTTCTTGGCGCGGGTGCTGTAGAGGACGAAGCCCATCAACAGGGCGCCTCCGGCGAACAGGGCGGTCAGCACCAGGGAGTCGGTCCAGCCGTCGGCGGGCCCGCGGACCAGGCCGTACACGATGCCGAAGAGTCCGCCGCTGGCGAGCAGGGTGCCGGGGAGGTCGAGCCGGGCGCCCGTGCCGCGGGACTCGGCGAGGCGCAGCCGGGCCAGCGGCAGCAGGGCCACGCCGAGCGGGACGTTCAGCCAGAAGATCCAGTGCCAGGAGATGTGCTCGGTGAGGCTGCCGCCGATCAGCGGTCCGGAGGCGACGGCGAGGCCGTTGACGGCGCCCCAGATGCCGTAGGCCATGCCGCGCCGGGCGGCGGGCACGGCCGCGGTCAGCAGGGTGAGGGTGAGCGGCATCATGACGGCGGCGCCGACGCCCTGGACCGCGCGGGCGGCGATGAGGGAGCCGATGCCGGGGGCCATGGCCGCGGCCGCGGAGGCGCCGGTGAAGACGGCGAGTCCGGCGAGGAAGAGCCGGCGGCGGCCGAAGCGGTCGCCGAGCGCGGCGCCGAACATCAGCAGCACGGCGAAGGTGAGCGTGTAGGCGCTCACGGTCCACTCCAGGTCGTCCAGCGCTCCGCCGAGATCCGCGCGGATGGACGGCAGGGCGGTGGTGACGACGAGGTTGTCGAGGGCCGCCATGAATCCGGCGACGCTGGTGATGACGAGGGCCCAGACGGCTCCCCCGCGACGTGCGGTCTGCTCTGACATCGCTCCCCCAGGGGTGATCAGTGGTGATCACCTCAGTTGATTAGTTATTGCTGACTAACTTTCGCGGTCATGAAAAGGCGGAGTTGCCCGCCCGTCCGGTACCGCATCCGTGCCGCTCAGCCCTGGCCGGCCCTACTTCTCCAGCCGTCCGGTGAGCCGGGCGGAGGGGTACATCCCCTGCCAGACCCGGTGCTCGGGCGGGAACCCCATGGCCGCGAGGGTGTTGATGAGCATCCCGTAGGCCAGGAAGGTCGTGGTCTCGCCGTCGTCGGCGCCCAGCGGCAGGTGCACGGTGTCCCAGAGCTCCATCCAGCCGGCCCGCACGACCTCGCCGAACTCGTGGTCGCCCTCCGCCTCGGCGGCCGAGACCGTGATGTACGTCTGCATCTGCATCTGGAGCGACTCGGGGCGCTCCGTGATCAGGTGCACGTAGGCGTTGGCCATGGCATGCAGGGCCTCCTCGCCCTCCAGCCCCGCGGACGCGTCCGCGAAGACCCGACGGATGTCCTCCACGCACCGCAGGGAGGCGGCGGCGAAAATCGCCTTCTTGCCCGGGAAGAGCCGGAAGAGGTACGGCTGCGAGACACCCACGCGCCGGGCGATCGCCTCCGTGGAGGTGCCGTAGTAACCCTTGCGGGCGAACTCCGTGACCGCCGCGCGGATGACGCTCTCGCGCCGCTCCTCCGCACTCATCCTGACCATGCAAGTAAGTTAGTACTCAATCACTAACTAAGTCAACCGGCCGGCTCCGACGGGGTCTTGTTCCCGTCCAGGAGTACACGTAAGGGGTGCCCGCCTTCGTGGGGCACCCCTTACGCGCGTTCTGTTCACCGGAGGGCCGGCCGTACCGCTGCCGGGCCGGGTCAGGCCAGGCGGACGACCGCCCGGGACATGCCGAGCACCTTCTGGCCGCCGCTGGTCGCGGTCAGGTCCACCCGCACGGTGTTGTCGTCGAGCTTGGCCGCGACCTTGGCGCTGACCTCGATCACCGCACCCTCGTCGTCGTTGGGCACGACCACCGGCTTGGTGAAGCGGACGCCGTAGTCCACCACCGCGCCCGGGTCACCGGTCCAGTCGGTGACCACACGGATCGCCTCGGCCATGGTGAACATGCCGTGCGCGATGACGTCCGGCAGGCCCACCTCCTTGGCGAACTTCTCGTTCCAGTGGATCGGGTTGAAGTCCCCGGAGGCACCCGCGTACCGCACCAGCGTGGCGCGGGTCACGGAGAAGGTCTGGGCCGGCAGTTCCGTGCCGACCTCGACGTCGTCGTACGCGATCTTCGCCGTCATCGGTACCTCACGCCTCCTCGGCCGCACGGGCCACGAGCTTGGTCCAGGCGGTCACCACGAGCTCGCCCGCCTCGTCGTGCACCTCGCCGCGGATGTCCAGCACGTCGTTGCCCGCGAGGGACTTGATGCCCTCGATGGTGGAGGTGACCGAGAGCCGGTCACCGGCGCGCACCGGGCGGGCGTACGCGAACTTCTGGTCGCCGTGCACCACACGGCTGTAGTCGAGACCGAGCTGCGGGTCCTCGATGACCTGTCCGGCGGCCCGGAAGGTGATGGAGAACACGAAGGTGGGCGGGGCGATCACATCGGAGTGACCGAACGCCTTGGCGGCCTCCGGGTCCGTATACGCGGGGTTGCTCTCCCCGACCGCCTCGGCGAACTCGCGGATCTTCTCCCGGCCCACCTCGTAGGGCGCGGTGGGCGGATAAGTCCGTCCCACGAAGGACTGGTCGAGCGCCATGGCCCGGCACCTCCTGGTCTCGGCAGCGTGTCTGCTTCGGACAGCGTGTGAAACGACGTGAGGCCGCCCCCCGAACTGCGGGGGCGGCCTCACGTACGAGCCTGATTTATCGCGTTTCGCGGTGCGCGGTGTGCGCGTTGCAACGCGGGCAGTGCTTCTTCATCTCAAGACGGTCCGGGTTGTTACGCCGGTTCTTCTTGGTGATGTAGTTCCGCTCCTTGCACTCCACGCAGGCCAGCGTGATCTTCGGGCGGACGTCGGTGGCAGCCACGTGAGTGCTCCTAGGACGAACGGATGGGTTTAACGCAGAAAAGAGTAGCCGATCGAAGGACCGACCCCGCAATCGGCTACCGTCAGTAGCGGTGACCGGACTTGAACCGGTGACACAGCGATTATGAGCCGCTTGCTCTACCGACTGAGCTACACCGCTTTGATGAGATCGGGACCCGCCTTGCGACGGGAACCTCTCACACCAGAGCCCCAAAACGGAATCGAACCGTTGACCTTCTCCTTACCATGGAGACGCTCTGCCGACTGAGCTATTGGGGCGAGCGATGAAGACATTACACGGTCCGCCGCCGTTCGCCCAAATCCGTATCCGGCCGCCCGTCGCCCCCTTCGTCCCGGGCCTCCCGCAGGCCCCGAGCAGCGCGTACGCACCCCTTACGCGCGCGTGCCGACAGGGGCGGACCACGCCGGTACGACTATTGCGCTCCTCCGCGCCCTGCCCGGTTCCCCACCCTAGGCTCGACTCACTCTGCGTGATCTTGGGTCCGCCGGGGCCTTGAGCTCCTCACGCGGCCCTGCCCCGAGCCCCCGGCCCGAACCCTGGAGTCCGATGCCCGACAGCCAGCCGCAGCCGCCCTCGTCGTCGAACCCGTCCGGTTCCTCCGGACAGCCCGACCCGACCGCCCTGCTGCTGTGCGGGGCACGGCTAACCGACGGCCGGACCGTGGACGTACGGCTGGGCGGCGGGCGCATCGAGGCGGTCGGCACCGCCGGCAGCCTGACCCCGGGCCCGGGCCGCAGGGGCGTGGCCCGGGTGGATCTCGACGGCTACCTCCTGCTGCCGGCCCCGGCCGAACCGCACGCCCACAGCGACACCGCGCTGTCCGCCGAGCGCCCCGGACCGGCCTCCGACGACCCGGAGGACGTCCAGCGCCGGGCCACGGAGGCGGCACTGCTCCAGCTCGGCCACGGGGCGACGGCGCTGCGCGCGCACGTGCGCGTGGGCGACGTCCAGGGTCTGGGCGCGCTCGGCGCCGTCCTCCAGGCGCGGCGCTCGCTGCGGGGCCTCGCGGAACTGACCACGGTGGCGATGCCGCGCCTGCTGACCGGAGTGGCCGGGGCCGACGGGCTCGCGATGCTCCGGGACGCGGTGAAGATGGGCGCCTCCGTGGTGGGCGGCTCCCCCGACCTGGACCCGGACCCCACGGGGTACGTGGAGGCCGTGCTGGAGGTGGCCTCGGAGCACGGCTGCCCGGTGGACCTGCACACGGACGCCGCCGACCCGGCCCTGCTGTCCCGGCTCGCGGCCATGGCGGGCGGCCTGCGCCCCGGCGTGACCCTCGGCCCGTGCGCCGGTCTGTCGCGCCTGCCGGCCGAGGTCGCCGCCCGGCTCGCCGACCAGCTCGCGGCGGCCGGGGTCGCCGTGGTGTGCCTGCCGCAGGGCGGTTGCGGGGGCGCGGAGCGACGGGGCGCGGCGCCGGTGCGGCTGCTGCGCGCGGCCGGGGTGCGGGTGGCGGCGGGCAGCGGTGCCCTGCGGGACGTGTCGAACCCGGTGGGCCGCGGCGACCCGCTGGAGGCCGCCTTCCTGCTCGCCTCCGCGCACGGGCTGCGCCCGGAGGACGCCTACGAGGCCGTGAGTGGCTCGGCGCGCGCGGTCCTGGGGCTGCCCGAGGTCCGGGTGGAGGCGGGTTTCCCCGCCGAGCTGCTGGCCGTACGCGGGGACGGCCTGTCCGGGGCCCTGTCCCTCGCCTACAGCCGGCTGGTGGTGCACCGGGGCCGGGTGGTGGCCCGGACGAGCGCGGTCCGCGAGTACTGCAGCTCGGCCTCGGCGACGGAACCCGGGCTGCCCCGGCAGGGCCGCAAAGAGCTGTCCTGAACGGGGTGTCCGCGCGTGTCTGCCTGTTTACGTCCGCGCCTGTTTGCCTGTTTGAAGGAGCGGGGTCTCGGCGCGTCCGCGCGGTGCGGGCCCCGGGCGGAGGTACGGGGGCGACGCGCCCGCCCCGCGCGCGGGTACCGGGACGTGGCACACCGCCCCGCGCGCAGCTGCCGGGACGTGGCCACACCCGCCCGGTGTCGCCCCCCGACAGAGACGCGGGGGCCCGGCGCGCCCGCGCGGCGGGGCCCGGGCGGGAATGCCGGGAGGCGGCACGCGCGCAAGGTGGCAGCCCCGTGCGCGGGTACCGAGCACGGCACGCCCGCCCGGCGTCCACCCGGGGGAGATGCCGGGGGTCCGGCGCGCCCGCGCGGTGGCGCCCAGGCGGGGATGCCGGGACGCGGCACGCCCGTAAGGTGCCAGCCCCGCGCGCGGGTACCGAGCACGGCACGCCCGCCCGGTGCCAGCCCTGCGCGGGGGTACCGGGACGCCGCACGCCCGTAAGGTGCCAGCCCCGCGCGCGGGTACCGAGACACGGCGCACCCGCCCGGCGTCGCCCTCCGGCGGAGGCGGTGGGACGCGGCACGCCCACCCGGTGCCAGCCCTGCGCGGGGGTACCGGGACGCGGCACGCCCGCGCGGTGCCAACCCCCGGCGCAGGTGCCGGGAGACGGTGTGCCCTTGCTGGCGCGTGGGCGGGTGCCGAGACGCGGGCCGCCCGCTCGGTGCCGGCACTGGCGCAGACGCGTCCGCGCGGTGTCCGGTCATGCGGCGGACATGCCTGACAGGGCGTACGGTCGGTCTCATGCGCATAGTCATCGCTGGGGGTCATGGTCAGATCGCGCTGCGGCTTGAGCGCCTGCTCTCCGCGCGCGGGGACGAGGTGGCGGGGATCATCCGCAAGGCGGAACAGGGCGACGATCTGCGGCGGGCCGGCGCCGAACCGGTCCTGCTGGACCTGGAGTCCGCCTCGGTGGAGGAGGTCGCGGCGCACCTGCGGGGCGCGGACGCGGCGGTCTTCGCCGCGGGTGCGGGCCCGGGCAGCGGTACCGAACGCAAGATCACGGTGGACAAGGGCGCGGCCGTGCTGTTCGCGGACGCCGCGGTCCGCGCGGGCGTGCGCCGTTTCGTGATCGTCTCCTCGATGGGCGCGGACCCCGCGCACGAGGGCGACGAGGTGTTCGACGTGTATCTGCGCGCCAAGGGCGAGGCCGACGCGTACGTCGCCCGTCAGGACGCGCTGGACTGGACGATCCTGCGCCCCGGGACGCTGACGAACGACGCGGGCACCGGGCTGGTGCGGCTGGCGGCCCGTACCGGGCGCGGTCAGGTCCCCCGGGACGACGTGGCGGCCGTACTGGCGGAGTTGGTGGACACCTCCGCGACGGCCGGCCTGACGCTGGAGCTGATCAGCGGGTCGACACCGGTGCCGGTCGCGGTGAAGTCGGTCGCCGGGAACTGAGGCGGCACCGCCGGCCGTTCATCCGTCAGAACAGCGGCAGCTGCCCGGGGAAGTCCGGCACGGCGTACCCGTCCAACGTCGGCTGGGCCGCCCCGAGCTGAGCCTGTGTCCGGGACCCGGAGCAGGAGAGGAGTTCCCCGTTCTCCCGTGCTCCGGGCGGGTCGTGGCGTGCGAAGCGCCCCGCGACGACGGCGATCTCGCGGCGGCACACGGGACAGGTTCTGCGACGGGAGCCCATGCCGCCAGTGTGCCCGCCGCCCTCCCGGACCCGCTCAGGACCGGCGAACCACACCCGCACCTGGACCCCGCATCGGCTGCCGGGCACCGGCCCGACCGCCTACGTGCCCTCCCGTCACGGCTGAAGTCGCCCGCCCGATACGCCAACCGGGGCGGCGCGCGCCGGCGGAATGCCGGTGCACGCCGCCCCGGGCGGGGCGAGGCGCGGATCGTGGGGCGAGGCGCGGATCGTGGGGCCGTGGGGGGAGTCGCGGTCGTGCTCACCCGGCGCTCGCGGTCACTCCGCGTCGCGGTCGAACTTGGCGGCCGACCAGAAGTAGCCGAGTACCGCGAGGCCCAGGCACCAGGCCACGGCGAGCCATCCGTTGTGGCCGATCGGGGTGCCGAGCAACAGCCCGCGCAGGGTCTCGATGGCGGGCGTGAACGGCTGGTACTCGGCGATCGGCCGGAACCAGCCGGGCATCGCGTCGAGGGGGACGAAGGTGCTGGACAGCAGCGGCAGCAGGATGAGGGGCATCGCGTTGTTGCCGGCGGCCTCGGCGTTCGGGCTGACCAGGCCCATGCCGACCGCGATCCAGGTGAGCGCCGTGGCGAAGAGCACCAGCAGTCCGAAGGCCGCGAGCCACTCCAGGACGGTGGCGTCGGTGGAGCGGAAGCCGATGGCCACGGCGACGGCGCCGACGAGGACCACGCTGACCACCGACTGCAGCACACTGCTGACGACGTGCCCGATGATCACCGAGCCCCGGTGGATCGCCATGGTCCGGAAGCGGGCGATGATGCCCTCCGTCATGTCGTTGGACACCGAGACCGCGGTGCCGACCACGGTGCTGCCGACGGTCATCAGCAGCAGGCCCGGGACGACGTAGGCGATGTACGCGGATCTGTCCGGACCGCCGCCGCCGATGCCCGCGCTCATGGTGTCGCCGAAGATGTAGACGAACAGCAGCAACAGCATGATCGGCGTGAGCAGCAGGTTCAGGGTGAGGGACGGGTAGCGCCGGGCGTGCACGAGGTTGCGGCGCAGCATCGTGGAGCAGTCGCGCACGGCGAGCGAGAACCGGGACGCGCGGGCGGGAGCCAGGGGGGTGCTCATCGGGCGGCCTCCTCGGCCTGGTCGGGGATGCCGGCTCCGCCGGTGGCGGCGTCGGTGGCGGTACGGGTGCCGGCGCCGGTCGTGGCGGCGGTCGCTTCCTCGGTGACGGTCGCGGTGTCGGTCAGGGCGAAGAAGACGTCGTCGAGGTCGGGGGTGTGCACGGTCAGCTCGTCGGCCTCGATGCCGGCCGAGTCCAACCGGTCGAGGACGGCGCGCAGTTCGCGCTGGCTGCCGTCGCTCGGGAGCTGGAGCGCGAGGGACTCGTCGTCCCGGGAGGCGTCGCGCAGGGCGGCCGCGGCGCTCTGGTACGCGGCCGGGTCGGTGAAGCGGAGCCGGACGTGTCCGCCGGGGACGATCCGCTTCAGCTCCTCGGCGGTGCCCTGGGCTGCGATCCGGCCGTCGTGGAGCACGGCGATACGGTCCGCCAGCTCGTCGGCCTCCTCCAGATACTGGGTGGTGAGGAAGACGGTGGCGCCCTCCGCGACCAGCTCGCGGATGATCTGCCACATCGTGTGCCGGGAGCGAGGGTCGAGGCCGGTGGTCGGCTCGTCGAGGAAGATGATCTGCGGGCTGCCGACCAGCGTCATGGCGATGTCGAGGCGGCGCTTCATGCCGCCGGAGTAGGTGGAGGCGGGCTTCTTCGCGGCCTCGGTGAGGTCGAACCGCTCCAGCAGTTCGGTGCTGACCCGGCGCCGCTCGCGCTTGCCGAGGTGGTGCAGGTCCGCCATGAGGAGCATGTTCTCCTCGCCGGTGATCAGGCCGTCGACGGCGGAGAACTGCCCGGTGACACCGATCGCGGCCCGCACCGACTGCGGATCGGCGGCGAGGTCGTGGCCGCCGACGTGGATCCGGCCGGTGCCGGGGTCCGGCGCGACGAGGGTGGAGAGGATCTTGACGGCGGTGGTCTTGCCGGCGCCGTTCGGGCCGAGCAGAGAGAAGATCGTTCCCTCCGGTACGGCCAGGTCGACGCCGTCGAGGACGGTCTTGTCGCCGTACGACTTGCGCAGCCCGTACGCCGCGATCGCCAGGTCGGTCATGTGAAGTGCCCCCTCTTGAACGGCTGCGGTCTACAGGCTGCGGGCGGTGATGTCGCCGTAGGCGGTAGTGGCGTGGATGGTGAGTGCGGCGGCGGCACCGTCGGCGTTCCGCAGGGTGTTGTCGATGCGGCCGTAGGTGGTGCCGGCGTCGAGGGTGGCGCTGACGCCGCGGGCGGCGCCGACGGTGATCTGTCCGTACTCGGTGCGCAGGGTGAGGTTGCCGCGGACGGCTTCGGTGATGTGGAGGTCGCCCTTGAGGGTGCTGATCTCGGCGGGGCCGGTGAGGCGGCCGATGATGACGGGGCCGGCCTGGAGGGTGAGGTCGGCGCTGTCGGCCTCGTCGAGCTTGACGGTGGCCTGGGCGGCTTCGAGGGTGACCTCGCCGAGGCGTCCGACGCCGCGCACGTCGGCGTCGGCGGCCTTGGCCTGGACGCGGGAGCCGGCGGGGAGCTGGACGGTGACCTCGACGGAGCCGGAGTGGCCGAGGAGGCGGTTCTTCGCCTCGGGGGCGTCGATGCGCAGGACGCCGTCCTGGTAGCTGACCTGGATCTCCTTGGCCGCCCTCAGGTCCCGGTTCTTGGCGGCGTCGGCGGGGCGGACCTCGACGGTGGTGTCGGCGCGGTCGGCGGCGATGAGCTGGATACGGCCGGCCGGGATGTCCAGGACGGCGGTGACGGGGGCGGAGGTGGCGAACTTCTGCATGGTGTTTCTCCTTGGTCCGTGAGGCGGCCCGCCGGTGCGGCCCGCCGTTTCCGACATGAGAAACGCTACGTTGCATTCACAGATTGGGCAACAACTTCGTTGCGCGCTGGGCCCGTAAATGCAGGCCAGAGAAGGGAAATCGTTGCAACGAGACAGAATCTAACGCAACGAACCCGGCTTCCGTTCGTTGCAATGGATGAAAGGTGAACGCTATGCTGACAGTCGCCACGCACGATGAACGAGCACACGCACGCAGACGCATGCGCACGGAGGAGGCCGCGATGCCGGGAGGCAGGCTCACCCAGCAGGAACGTCAGCAGATCGCGCTGGGGCTGGCCGACGGCCTCGCCTACGCGGAGATCGCCAGACGCCTCGAACGGCCGACCTCGACCGTCACCCGCGAGGTCATGCGCAACGGCGGCCCGACCGCCTACCGCCCCGAAGTCGCCCACCGCGCCACCGAACACCGCGCCCACCGCCGCAGACAGGCCGCGCCCCGGGACCCGAACGCGCTCCAGTCCGACGGCCGTGACACCGAAGCCGTCCGCGCGTACGAGGAGACGCTCACCACCGTCTTCATGCAGTCGGGCCTGCCCAGGATGACGGCCCGGGTGCTGGTCTGCCTCTACACGACCGACGCCGGCAGCCTCACCGCATCCGAACTCGTCCAGCGCCTCCAGGTGAGCCCGGCGACCGTGTCGAAGGCGGTCGCGTTCCTCGAGAGCCAGGGCCTCATCCGCAGGGAACGCGACGAGCGCCGCCGCGAGCGCTACGTCGTCGACGACGACGTGATGTACCAGTCCACGGTGGCCAGCGCCCGCGCCACCGCCCACCTCGGCGAGACCGCACGCCAGGGCGCCGGCATCCTCGGCGCGGGCACCCCGGCCGCCGCCCGCCTGGAGAACATCGCCCGCTTCGTCGACTTCGTCTCCGAGAGCATCCTGCGCGCGGCGGAACAGGCCCGCGAAGTCCTCCACACCAAGGCCGAGTCGGCCTCGGACGACCCGGCGGAATCCGTCCCGGGAGATGACAGGCGCTGACTCCCCTGGTTGCACGCGGCACGACATCGCTTCGCACTCCTGGGCGTGGCGCCGCCACGCGGGAAGCAAAGGGCCCGTGATCCGCTGGTGCAACGGATCACGGGCCCTTCGTCCTGCTCCCGCCGGAGGACAGGTGATGCCGGCGGACACCCACGGTCACCCCGCCTCCGCTCCTCCGGCAGGTGTCCGTGGCAGGCCGTTGCACCGGTCGGCGACGATCATCGCCACGTCGTCCGCCAGGTCTCCGCCGGTGTGGCGGGTCAACGCCTGGTGCAGTCGCTCCAGGAATTCCGGTGGGGTGGGGCCGGTGCCTATCCCCTCCACGGCCTCCGGCAGGGCGAAGAACTCGCCGTCGCGGTTGCGCGCCTCGATCACACCGTCGGTGTACAGCAGCAGACGGTCACCGGGGAGGAACGCATAGCTCTCAGGCTTCTCGGGGAGGCCGGCGACGAGGTCTTCGAGGCCGAGCGGTGGCGACTCCAAGCTCGGCGTCAGGGGCGCAGTCCGGCCCTGGTGCAGCAGCAGCGGTGGTGGATGTCCACGGTTGACCAGCTGCACTGTGGGCTGGTCCGGCACCTGCGCGATGAGCGCCGTGGTGAACCCTTCCAGCACGACCTCCGGCCCGTACGCATCGGGCACGGATATCTCCCGTCGCAGGGCAGCCGCACAGCGGTTCATGACCTCCACCAGGTCCTCCTCGTAGTGCACGGCTTCCCGGAACGCGCCCAGCGCCACCGCGACGGCTCGCACCGCGGACAGTCCCTTGCCCCGCACGTCCCCGACGATCAGCCGAACGCCATAGCGGGTCTGCACGGCCTCGTACAGATCACCGCCCACTCGCGCCCCGGTCCCGGCCGCAAGACATAGGCTGCCGGCCCGCAGCGGGCCCAGGCGTGCGGGCGCGGCCCGCAAGACGACCTCCTGGGCCGCCACCGCGATGCGGCGGACCTGGTCGAGCTCTCTCTGCCTGCGCTCCTGCATGGCGCGACTGGTGATGAACCCGGCCACGGAGACCAGGGCCAGGGCCAGGAAGTTGCTGTAGACCTGCAGGGTGCCCCACGCCCCGTTGTAGGTCGCGGTGGTCACACTGATCGCCAGCGCGAGGGCCGCCGCCGCGGTGGTGCCCTTGGGCCCCAACGTCACTGCCGCCAGGGCCGGGACCGCGGTGAGGAAGGGGCCCGTATAGATGAAGTGCGCAGGCGTGAGCTCGATGACCAGCACGGCAAGCGCGATCAAGAAGGGCACACACTGCATCAGCGTGAAGAGGACCCGGTGATGACCGCCTGCTCCAGGCCACGCGGGTGAGCGCAAGAGCGACTTCATGCACCAAGCCTGCCTCGCCGGATGCCACGGCTCCACCCCGGCCGACGGCCCCGGGCAGCCCAGAAGCCGGCCGGCACCGTTCCCACCCTTGGGCCCGTCAACGGGGTGAGAGGACGCTGCGGTGCCCTCCGTGATGCACGGAGGGCACCGCGTGCCTCATGTCTACTCGGCCTTGAGGCCGTCGGACATGACGCTCCGGACGCCCTTGATGTTCTTGGCGATGCGGACGGCCATCGCCTTCTGTGACTCGGTCACCGCGACGTCACTGGAGAGGGAGACCACACCCTGCGAGGTCTCCACCTTGATGTCCGAGCCGGGAACCCCCTTCTCGGTCAGCAGATCGGCCTTCACCTTGGTGGTGATCCACGTGTCAGTGGCCTCCTGCTTCGCGCTGTCGACCGTGTTCGCCATGGCTGCCTCCTCTTGTCACTCACGCACCGAGCGTGATCAATAGGCGACGCTACGTGCTTCCCCTCTCCGGCTCACCTGATCCATGGGAAACGGCCTAACCGCGAGCGGAAGCCGCGGACGGCCCGTAGAGCCTCGGACCCCCTGGCGTGCGGGTCGGGTCTCCCGGGGTACTTGACCACGGGACACCTGGGGGGCAAGCGCTGATCAGAGCCTGGATTCCGGGGTGACCAGGCGAGACGAGTCGCCCTTTTTCGAATTCGATCGAACGCCTTTGCCGGATAATGAGAAAACCCCCTCCGTTCTGCGTTTCCGCAGATCGGAGGGGGTCTCACCCAGTGTGGCGGCGCCAGGATTCGAACCTGGGAAGGCTGAGCCGGCAGATTTACAGTCTGCTCCCTTTGGCCGCTCGGGCACACCGCCGGGGATGCTGCCGTTCGAACCGCTTTTCGGCGGTGCTCCGTGGCAACGACGTAAACAATACCCGATGCCGAGGGGTGCTTCGCCACCCGATTGATCGCACCCGGCGGGTCGCGGGATGGCTAGGCTGGTGCGGATGCGGACCGGCTCCCTGCCGGGCTCGGCGGCCGCCGCCGCGTACGCCGGTACGCACCCGATACGCACCCCGATACAAGGAGCCACAGGACATGGCCGACTCCAGTTTCGACATCGTCTCGAAGGTCGAGCGGCAGGAGGTCGACAACGCCCTCAACCAGACCGCCAAGGAGATCTCGCAGCGCTACGACTTCAAGGGCGTGGGCGCCTCGATCTCGTGGTCCGGCGAGAAGATCCTGATGGAGGCCAACTCCGAGGACCGGGTCAAGGCCGTCCTCGACGTCTTCCAGTCCAAGCTGATCAAGCGCGGCATCTCGCTCAAGGCGCTGGACGCCGGCGAGCCGCAGCTGTCCGGCAAGGAGTACAAGATCTTCGCCTCGATCGAGGAGGGCATCTCCCAGGAGAACGCCAAGAAGGTGGCGAAGATCATCCGCGACGAGGGCCCCAAGGGCGTCAAGGCTCAGGTCCAGGGTGAGGAGCTGCGGGTCAGCTCCAAGAGCCGCGACGACCTCCAGACCGTGATCGCCCTGCTGAAGGGCAAGGACTTCGACTTCGCGCTGCAGTTCGTGAACTACCGGTAGGACCGGCAGCCGACAGACCGGTGTACCGGTGGACCGGTCGGACGACCTGCGCGACAGGTGACGTGTCGGAGGGGGGGGGGGCGCGGGGGGGGCCGCCCCCCCCGCGGCGCCCCCCCCCCCCCCCCCCGCCCCCCTCCGTCATGTCACCCGCCCGCCGCCAAGCGCCCGCGCGGCGGCACGCGTCAGTCCCGTGAGTTGCCGAACAGGATGCGGTAGAGGATCAGCAGGACGAGGGAGCCACCGATCGCGGCGGCCCAGGTCGCGCCGTCGTAGAAGTGCTTGCTGACCGGGTGGTCCAGCCAGCGGGCCGAGATCCAGCCGCCGATGAAAGCGCCCGCGACGCCGATGAGGGTCGTACCGATGAAGCCGCCCGGGTCGCGGCCCGGCAGCAGGAGCTTGGCGATGGCTCCGGCCAGAAGCCCCAGGATGATCCAACCGATGATGCTCATGCCGTGAACCTGCCCTCCCGCGCTGTCCCCGCACTGTCCGACCGCTGAGAATCCGGTGAGGATCGGCTGTCCGGCGCGCGCGTGTTCATGCTGTGTCGGTGAAGAGGACGTCACCGGTCCACCGCGCGGTTGCGCCCCTCAGTAGGGTGCGGCGCATGACCACCTCCGACACCGAGCTGCGACGCACCCTGGGACTGCGGGACGCCGTCCTCGTCGGACTCGGCTCGATGATCGGGGCGGGCGTCTTCTCCGCCCTGGGCCCGGCCGCGCGCGCCGCCGGGCCGGGGCTGCTGCTCGGGCTGGCCGTCGCGGCCGTGGTGGCCTACTGCAACGCCATGTCCTCGGCCCGCCTCGCCGCCCGCTATCCGGCGTCGGGCGGGACGTACGTCTACGGCAGGGAGCGGCTGGGCCCGTTCTGGGGCTATCTCGCCGGCTGGGCCTTCGTGGTCGGCAAGACCGCCTCCTGCGCTGCCATGGCGCTCACCGTGGGGGCGTACGTCTGGCCGGGACAGGCGCACGTGGTGGCGGTGGCGGCCGTGGTGGCGCTGACCGCCGTGAACTACGGCGGCATCCAGAAGTCCGCCTGGCTGACGCGGGTGATCGTGGCCTTCGTGCTCGCCGTGCTCGCGGCCGTGGTGGTCGCGTGCCTGACCTCGCCGGCGGCCGGCGCCGGGCGGCTCGGGATCGGGGTGCCGTCAGGTGCGGGCGTGCTCCAGGCGGCCGGTCTGCTGTTCTTCGCGTTCGCCGGGTACGCCCGGATCGCGACCCTGGGCGAGGAGGTCCGCGATCCGGCGCGCACCATCCCCCGGGCCGTCCGGGTCGCCCTCGGGATCACCCTGGTGGTCTACGTGGCCGTCGCCGTGGCCGTGCTGAGCGTGCTCGGCCCAGGCCGGCTGGGGCACGCCGCGGCGCCGCTGGCCGACGCGGTGCGGGCGGCCGGGGTGCCCGGCCTGGTTCCCGTGGTGCGGGTGGGGGCCGCGGTGGCGGCGCTCGGATCGCTGCTCGCGCTGATCCTCGGGGTGTCCCGGACGACGTTCGCCATGGCCCGCGACCGCCATCTGCCCGCGGCGCTGGCCGCCGTGCATCCGCGGTACCGGGTCCCGCACCGGGCGGAGCTGGCCGTGGGCGTGGTGGTCGCCGTGCTGGCCGCGACGGTGGACGTGCGCGGCGCGATCGGTTTCTCCTCGTTCGGCGTGCTGGCCTACTACGCCGTGGCCAACGCCTCCGCCTGGACGCTGAGCCCCGCCGTCCGGGCGCGCGCGGTGCCGGCGGTGGGGCTGCTGGGGTGCGCCACGCTGGCGTTCGCGCTCCCTGTGGTCTCGGTCGCCGTGGGGGCCGGGGTGCTGGTCGTGGGGGTCCTGGCCTACGGCGTACGGCTCCGGTGGGC
>NZ_JAJSZC010000109.1:0-40799 GCF_036815105.1 Streptomyces sp. IBSBF 3136 | reverse complement strand
CTGCGGCGGGCTGAGCGGGGGGGTCGTGGGGGGCCGTTGAGCTTGCGGTGCGGTGTCGGGTGCGGGTGCGTTGGGGTTCTTCGCGCAGTTCCCCGCGCCCCTGGGGGGCCACGGTGCGGTGTCGGGTGCGGGTGCGTTGGGGGGTCTCGGCTTTGCCGGGCCGTTGTGTTGCTTCTGGAGGGTCAGGCTCGGGTGAGGGTGAGGAGGTCTCGGGCCGGGCCTGTGGGGCGGTGGCCCGTGGGCCAGACGGCGCGTAGGTCGCGGCGGAGGGAGACGCCCTCGACCGGGATGCTCACCAGGCGGCGCATGGCCAGTTCCTCGCCGACCGCCAGCTCGCTCAGGACCGAGGGGCCGGCGCCGCTGACCGCGGATGCCTTGACCGCCGTGGTCGAGGACAGTTCGATCAGCGGGCGGGCCAGGCCGCCCAGGGCGGTGTGCAGGACCTGGCGGGTGCCGGAGCCCCGCTCGCGCAGGATGAGCGGGGTGGCCGCGAGCTCCTCGGGGGTCAGCGGGCGCCGGCGGCGGGCCCAGGGGTGGCCTGGGGCGGTGACCACGATCAGGCGGTCGCGAGCGATCACCGTGGAGTCCAGGCCGGCCGGGACGGTGACGCCCTCCACGAAACCCAGGTCCGCCTCGTCGGCCAGCAGGAGTTCGGCGACCTTCGCCGAGTTGCCCGCGAGCAGGGACACCGCGGTATCGGGCCGTTCGGCGTGCAGGGCGAGGAGCCAGCCGGGCAGCAGGTACTCCGCGATGGTCATGCTGGCAGCGACCCGCAGCCGCGAGTCCCGCCGGTCGCGCAGGGCCCGCGCGCCCGCGTCGAAGGCCGCCGCCGCCTCCACCACCCGGCGGGCCCAGTCCGTCACCAGGGCGCCCGCGTCGGTGAGCCGGGAACCCCGCGGCGAGCGGTCCACCAGGGCGACGCCCAACTGCCGCTCCATGGAACGGATACGGCTGCTGGCGGCGGGCTGGGTGATGCCGACCTCCCGCGCCGCCGCCCCGAGGCTGCCGAGCCGCGCCACGGCCAGCAGGAGTTCCAGCGCGCCGAGGTCCGGCACCCGGTGGGCCAGCGAGCCGGTGGGGCCGCCGTCAACGGTCGCGTACTCCTCGCTCATAAGACCAGCTTATGCCCTCATAGACGCGTACTCCCTGGTCAGCGCGGCACGGCCACGGGACGGTGGTGTCATGGTCATCGCAGCAGCTCCGTCCGTGCCCCTCCCCCGGTCCGCCCGCGTGCGGCACCTGGGCCCCAACTGGTACGCGGCCGTCATGGGCACCTCCGTCGTCGGCACCGCCGGGGCCGCGCTGCCGGTCCGCGTCGAGGGACTGCGGGTAGTCGGCACGGCGGTCTGGGCGCTGGCCCTCGTACTGCTGGTGGTCCTGCTGGCCGGGCGCGTCCTGCACTGGACCCACCACCGCGACCAGGCGCGCGCCGACCTCCTCGATCCGGCCATGGCGCCGTTCTACGGCTGCCTGTCCATGGCGCTGCTGGCGGTGGGCGGCGGCGCGGTCACCGTCGGCCGGGACTGGATCGGCCTCCGCGCGGCCGTCGCCCTGGACTGGGTGCTCTTCCCGGCCGGCACGCTGATCGGGCTCGCGGCCGCCGTGGCCGTGCCGTACCTGATGGCGGTGCGCCACCGGGTGCGGGCCGCCGAGGCCACCCCGGCCTGGCTGCTGCCGCTGGTCGCGCCGATGGTCTCGGCCGCGGTCGGCCCGCTGCTGGTGCCGTACCTGCCGCCGGGCCAGCCGCGCGAGACCCTGCTGCTCGCGTGCTTCGCACTGTTCGGGCTCAGCCTGCTGGCGACACTGCTGATGCTGCCGCTGGTCTTCGCGCGGGTGATCGGCTCCGGCCCGCTGCCGCTCCCCCTCACCCCGGCCCTGTTCCTGGTCCTCGGCCCGCTCGGGCAGTCCACCACGGCGGTCGGCCTGATCGCCGACCGGGCCGACGGGGTCGTACCGGCCCCCTACGGCCACGGTCTCGGTGTCTTCGCCGTGCTGTACGGGGTGCCGGTCATGGGGTTCGCGCTGCTGTGGCTGGCGCTGGCCGCCGCGCACGTGGTGCGGGCCCGGCGCCGGGGCATGGGCTTCTCGATGACCTGGTGGGCGTTCACCTTCCCCGTGGGCACCTGTGTCACCGGCGCCGCAGCCCTCGCCCGGCACACCGGTCTCGCCGTGTACGACGGGCTCGCCGTCGGCCTGTACGCCCTGCTGGTCGCCGCCTGGCTGGCGGCCGGCACCGGGACCGTGCGCGGCCTGCTCAGCGGCGAGCTGCTCGCAGGGCCTCGGCCAGCACCCGCGGCGCCCGCGCCAGTGAGGGGCCGTACCACGTCAGATGGCGCCCGCTGACCAGGGCGCAGGGCAGGCCGGGGAAGGCCTCGGGCCCGTCGTCGGCGGTGAAGCGGTAGGGCTCGTCGGGCAGGACGACCAGGTCGGGGGCGGCCGCCGTCAGCTCGTCGAGGGGCACGCGTGGATAGCGGTCGGGATGGCCGCTGTACAGGTGGTGGACGCCGAGGCGGGCCAGGACGTCGCCCGCGAAGGTGTCGCGGCCGAGGACCATCCAGGGGCGGCGCCAGACCGGCACCACCGCCGTCCTGCGGCTCGCGGTCGCGGGCAGCGTGCTCCAGGTGGCCTCCGCCTCGTCCAGCCAGCGGGGCCGGGCCGATGCGCCGCACGCGGTGAGCACCCGCTCCAGCTCCCGAAATGCCTGCGGCACCGAGCGCACCTCGGTGACCAGGACCGGCAGGCCCGCCGCGCGCAGGGCGTCCAGGTCCGGCGCGCGGTTCTCCTCCTCGTTGGCGATCACCAGGTCGGGGGCGAGGGCGCGGATCCGGTCGACGGCTGGGTTCTTGGTGCCGCCCACCCGGGTCACGTCGAGGCCGGGCGGATGTGTGCACCAGTCGGTGGCGCCGGCGAGCGTCCCGGGCAGGGTCACGGCCACCGCCTCGGTCAGCGACGGGACGAGGGAGACGACCCGCACTAGCGGGTCCGGTCCTGGACCGCCTCGATGTGTTCGGCGACCGCCACCACGATGATCCGGGTGTCCGGGACGGTCGCCCGCCAGCGGTGGCGCACCCCGCCGGTCAGGTAGAGGGTGTCACCGCGGCCGAGGCGGTAGGCGCGGCCCTCGGCCTCGATCTCGACGGCGCCGTCGGCGACGTACATCAGCTCGTCGTTGCGGTGCTGGAACTCGCGTCCGGCGTCGTGGTCGCCGGTGTACTCGGAGGCGTGCAGCTGGTGGTGGCCGCGCACCAGGGTGCGGGTGCGGGGGGCGAAGTCGCCCTCGGCCGGGGCCTCGGCCCGGACGACGTCCACACTGGCCGCGGGGTCGGCGGCGGCGAGCAGCTCGACGGCGGTCGTGCGCAGGGCGTCGGCCAGCTTCTCCAGGGAGCTGTGGCTGGGGCGGGCCTTGTCGTTCTCGACCTGGCTGAGGAAGGGCACCGAGAGGCCGGTGCGCTCGGCCACGACGGCGAGGGTGAGCTCGAGCGCGCGGCGGCGCCGCCGGACGGCCGCGCCCACCCGCGCGGGCTGTTGCTCTTTGTGGTCGCCCATCGCTCCGGCTCCCTCCTTCACTCGTAGTGTCCCCTGCCGGGTGCCCGTCGCCGGGCACACCTCTGAGGAGTTCTCTGCACCCTACGCATGTTCGGCAAACCGTTTCAGGCGGCCGTCACATCCCTGTCACGTCGCTGGGCCCGCACCCTCACGGTTCGCGCCATGCGGCGGCTGCCCGCGCGGGACGGGTCTCCCCTGGTTCAAGGCGCGCGAGGCCGCGGGTGTTCCCGGGGCGACCGGGTGCACGGCACTGTGTGGTTGGCCGGATCCTTACCGTAGCCGGTGGGCGTCGCAGGACGCCGGGCGGTCGCCGGAAAGGCACGATTCGGGGGGCGACCGGGGGGGATTTGCCCACAGCGACCCGTTGGCACCTTCCCCGCCCCGCTCCCCCGCCGCTCTTGCGCCGTCGCCGGGGCGCTGTCGGTGCCGTGCGGCATGATGCGAGCGTGACCGGACGACTGATGCTCCTCGACACCGCCTCGCTCTACTTCCGCGCCTACTTCGGCGTGCCGGACTCCGTGAAGGCTCCGGACGGCACGCCGGTGAACGCCGTGCGCGGACTGCTCGACTTCATCGACCGGCTGGTGAAGGACCACCGGCCGCAGCAACTGGTGGCCTGCATGGACGCGGACTGGCGGCCGCAGTGGCGGGTGGACCTGATCCCGACCTACAAGGCGCACCGGGTCGCCGAGGAGCACGCGGGCGCGCCCGACGAGGAGCAGGTGCCGGACACGCTGTCGCCGCAGGTGCCGGTCATCGAGGCGGTGCTGGACGCGGCCGGCATCGCCCGGGTCGGGGTCCAGGGGTACGAGGCGGACGACGTGATCGGCACGTTCACCGCGCGCGCCGCCGGGCCGGTGGACATCGTCACCGGCGACCGGGACCTGTACCAGCTGGTCGACGACGGGCGGGGGATCCGGGTGCTGTACCCGATCAAGGGCGTGGGCACGCTGCAGCTCACGGACGAGGCGGTGCTCCGCGAGAAGTATGGGGTGGACGGCCGGGGGTACGCGGATCTGGCGCTGCTGCGCGGCGACCCGAGCGACGGCCTGCCGGGCGTGCCCGGCATCGGCGAGAAGACGGCCGCCAAGCTGCTCGCCGAGTTCGGCGACCTGGCCGGGATCATGGCGGCGGTCGACGACCCGCGGGCCAGGCTCACGCCGTCGCAGCGCAAGCGGCTGACCGAGGCACGGCCGTACGTGGCGGTCGCGCCGAAGGTGGTGCGGGTGGCGGACGACGTCCCGCTGCCGGACGTGGACACCGCGCTGCCCCGCACCCCGCGCGATCCCGCGGGGTTGGAGGCGCTGGCGGCCCGCTGGGGCCTGGGTGGCTCACTGCAACGGCTGCTGACGACACTGGCGGAGTGATCCTGATCGGAATATTCCGGCAAAGGGCGATCGCCGAGTCCTCAAGGGAGCCCGGCCGACTGGGGAGAGATGCTAACTTAGGTAAACCTAACCAATGCAGCAGGAGGCCGTGATGGCAGAGCGCCCGGGACGGAAGCCGCGCAAGCCCCATACCGCCCAGGTGGTGCGCACCGAGCGACTGACCCCGCACATGCAGCGCGTCGTGCTCGGTGGCGAGGGCCTCGCCGGCTTCGCCGCGGACACCTGCACCGACCACTACGTGAAGCTGCTCTTCGGCCCCGAGGGCGTGACCTACCCGGAGCCCTTCGACCTGGAGCGGGTCCGCGCGGAGTTCCCCCGCGAGCAGTGGCCGGTGACGCGGACCTACACGGTGCGCGCCTGGGACCCCGAACACCGCGAGCTGACCCTGGACTTCGTGATCCACGGCGACGAGGGGCTGGCCGGCCCCTGGGCCGCGCGGGTGCGGCCGGGCGAGAGCGTCCGCTTCATGGGCCCCGGTGGCGCCTACGCGCCCGACCCGAGCGCCGACTGGCATCTGCTCGCCGGTGACGAGAGCGCGCTGCCCGCGATCGCCCGCGCCCTGGAGTCGCTGCCCCCGGGTGCCGTGGCGCACGCCTTCGTGGAGGTGCCGGGTCCGGAGGAGGAGCAGAAGATCGACTCCGAGGTGCCGGTGGTCTGGCTGCACCGCGGGGACCGTCCGGTGGGTCAGGCACTGGTGGAGGCCGTACGGGGGCTTCGGTTCCCGGCGGGCCGCCCGCACGCGTTCGTGCACGGCGAGGCCGGTTTCGTGAAGGAGCTGCGCCGGCTGCTGCGGGTCGAGTCGCAGATCCCGCGCGAGGACCTGTCGATCTCCGGATACTGGCGCCTCGGCCACAACGAGGACGGCTGGCAGGCGTCCAAGCGGGAGTGGAACGCCCGGATCGAGGCCGAGCAGGAGAGCGGTGACGCGGCGGCCGCCTGAGCCCGGGCAGCCCGGGTCGCGGCGCCCGTACCCTTGTCCCTGATGAGACGCCGTACGCCAGCCCCGCCCGCCCCGCTCCCGCAGCGCGACGGTGTCGACCCGGTCCGGGTGCGGCTGCCGTTCGGCGGGGCGTGGGACACCGTGCGGGAGCATCTCGTCCACCGGCTGACGGGCGCCGGGCCCGGCATGGTCGAGGCGATGTTCGAGGCCGGGCAGGTCGTCGGGGCCGACGGACGGGCGGTGGCGCCCGACGCGCCGTACGAGCCCGGGATGTTCGTGTGGTTCCACCGCGATCCGCCCGCCGAGGTGCCGGTGCCGTTCCCGGTGGAGGTCGTCCACCGGGACGAGCACATCGTCGTCGCCGACAAACCGCACTTCCTCGCCACCACCCCGCGCGGCGCGCACGTCACCCAGACCGCGCTGGCCCGGCTGCGGCACGAGCTGGGCATCCCCACGCTGACCGCCGCGCACCGCCTGGACCGCCTCACCGCCGGACTCGTGCTGTTCACGGTGCGGCCCGAGGAACGCGGCGCGTACCAGGCCCTGTTCCGGGACCGCGCGGTACGCAAGGAGTACGAGGCCGTCGCGCCGTACGACCCCTCGCTCGCCCTGCCGCTGACCGTGCGCAGCCGCATCCTCAAGGAGCGCGGGGTGCCCGCGGCGCGGGAGGTCGAGGGCGAGCCGAACGCGGTGACCCGGGTGGAGTCGGCCGGCCACCGCGACGGCCTGGGCCGGTACCGGCTCGTCCCCGAGACCGGGCAGACCCACCAGCTGCGCGTCCATCTCAGCGCCCTCGGCGTGCCGATCCTCGGCGACCCGCTCTATCCGCTGGTGACCCCGCCGGTGCCGGCCGGTGACTTCCGGCGCCCCCTGCAACTCCTCGCCCGCAGGCTGGAGTTCACCGATCCGGTCACCGGCGCCGAGCACTCCTTCACCAGTGGCCGCACGCTCCGGGCCTGGGCGTCCCCGCGGGAGTGGACCGCCGGGACGCGGTAGCGGGGCCGGTTGCGCGGGCGGACGGTCATTCGCCGCGCCACCAGCGCAGCAGACGGTGCCACAGGGTGTCCCGGCGGGCGGGCTCCGGCGCCGCCGGGGCGGGCTCCACCGGGGCCTCGGGCGGTGCCACCGGCCGGGGGTCAGGGGCCGGCGCCGGGTCGGTGTGCAGGGTGCCGATCTGCCAGGTGGAGCGCTGGGGCGGGATGGGTGAGGAACTGGGCGGCAGGCCCACGTCCTGCTGGGGCTTGGGCTCGAAGCGGACCGGCAGGGCCACCAGGTGCCGCGAGGCGATCGAGGACCGCCAGCGCAGGTCCTCCTCGGGGCAGTCGAGCCGGATGTCGGAGAGCCGCGTCAGCAGGGCGTCCACACCGACGTCGGCGATGGCCCGGCCGATGTCCTGACCCGGGCACTCGTGCGGGCCGCCACCGAAGGCCAGGTGGGAGCGGTTGCCCTGCATGTTGGCCGACAGGTCCGGCCGCACCCGGGGGTCCACGTTGCCCGGGGCCGGTGCGAAGAGCAGCCCGTCGCCCTTGCGGATGCGCTGGCCGCCCAGCTCCGCGTCCTGCTTGGCGAAGTAGCCGAAGACGGTGCTGAACGGCGGCTCGTCCCACAGGGACTGCTCGATCGCCTCCGGCACGGTCATCTGGCCCCCGTTGAGCTGGGCGCGGAAGCCCGGCTCGGTGAGGACCATGCGCAGCGCGTTGGCGAGCAGGTTGGCGGTCGCCTCGTAGGCGGCGAAGAGGACCAGGCGCAGGTGCTCGCGGACCTCGTCGTCGCTCAGCCCGGCGGGGTGGGTGATCAGGTGGCTGGTGAAGTCGTCGTCGGGCCTGGCCCGCCGCCGGGTGGTGAGCCGGCTCAGCGCGTCCATGACGTAGCCGTGGCTCTCGATGGCGGTCTCGGTGCCCTTGAGCGCGTCCCGGGCGGCCTGCACCATCCGGTCGTTGTACTCCTCCGGCATGCCGAGGATCTCGCACATGACCGCCATCGGCAGGTGCTCGGCGAACTGGGAGACGAGGTCGGCATGGCCGCGTTCGCAGAACTCGTTGACCAGTTCCTGCGTGTGGCGGCCGATGTGACGGCGCATGCTGCGGTGGTCGATGGTCGACATGGCACCGGTGACCGCCGCGCGCAGCCGCTGGTGCTCGTCGCCCTCGGCGTGCGAGCAGATGGGCTGCCAGGCGATGTGCGGCATGAGCGGGTGGTCGGGCTTGACCATGCCCTCCTGCAGCGGGGTCCAGATCCGGCTGTCGCGGCAGTACTGGGAGGGGCTGCGCACCAGGTGCAGGTTCTCGGCGTGCCCGAGCACCACCCACATCGGTACGTCGTCGTGCAGGAGTACGGGCGCGACGGGCCCGTGCTCCTCCCGCAACCGCTCATAGAGGTCGCCGAGTTCCTCCACGTCGGGGCCGTAGAGCCGGTGCAGTCCCCCGGGCCCCAGGCCGTGCGCCGGGCAGCCCGGCGGTGGGCCGGAGGTGGGGTCGGTGCCGGTCAGGGATTGCTGTTCTGGCGTCACAGTGTCGCTCCGGGGACGGATGATGTGCGGGGTCCGGTCGGGTGGGGGCCGGTCGGTGGGCGGTCGCGCGGGTCAGGTGAGCGCGCCGGACAGGGCGAGCGTGTGCAGGAAGCGCATGAGGGCCATCAGCACGTCCCTGCTGGAGGCGCGGCGGCGCACGTCGCACTCCATGATCGGCACGTCCGGGGCCAGGTCGAGCGCGGTACGCAGCTCCTCGACCGGGTAACGGGGGGCGTCCGGGAAGGAGTTGACGGCGACGACGAAGGGCACGCCGCGTTCCTCCAGGCGCCCCATGACGTCGAAACTGACCTCCAGGCGCCGGGTGTCGACGAGGACGACCGCGCCGAGCGCACCCTCGAACAGGCCGTTCCACAGGAACCAGAAGCGCTCCTGGCCGGGGGTGCCGAAGAGGTAGAGCACCAGCTTGTCGGTGATGCTGATGCGGCCGAAGTCCATGGCCACGGTGGTGGCCGTCTTGGAGTCGGAGCCGTAGTCGTCGTCGACGCCGATCCCGGCCTGCGTCATGGTCTCCTCGGTGGTCAGCGGCCTGATCTCGCTGACGGAGCCGACCATGGTGGTCTTGCCCACGCCGAAGCCGCCCACGATCACGATCTTCACCGCGGCCTGCGCCGTGTGCGGGAGGTGGTCCTCCCTGCGCGGGCCGGGGATCGTGTCAGAGCCGTTGAAGTCCATGCATCACCGCTTCGAGGAGTGACCGGTCGGGGAGCGCCTGGCGGACGATCGGGGCGCGCGCCCGCACCAGTTCGTTCGTGATCAGCTCGGTGATCAGGACGGTCATCGCGCTGAACGGCAGGCTGAGATAGGCCGAGAGCTCGGCCACGGACAGGGGGGAGGTGCACAGCCGCAGCACGGCCGCCTCCTCCGGTGTGGCGGAGGGCGGCGGCGCGCCGCGCGCCACGATCAGGGTGACCAGGTCGAGTTCGGCCCGCCCGCCGTCGGCGCTGCCGGCGATGGTGTAGAGCCGCTCGGGGTTCCTGGGCGTCCCCTCGCCCCCCACCGGTTTCCTGGGCGGGGGCGGCGGGGGCGGCAGGTGCTGCCGGCGCCGTTTGCGTCGCGGAGGAGTCATACGGTCTGCCCGTTGCGTCGCGGCGGACTGGTGAGATGGGCGCCGATCCGGACGACGAGGTCGCGCATCATGCCGCTCATCCGGCCGGGTTCGCAGGTGACGTCGGCGAGCACCGCGAGGTAGGCGTTGGCGCCGGCGTTCATGAGGTAGAAGTAGCCGCCGTCGATCTCGATGACGACGAGCTTCATGTCGCCCGCGCCGGGGATCTCCTGGATGATGGCGCCGGCCAGGCTCTGCATGCCCGCGCAGGCGGCGGCCACCCGGTCGGCGGCGTCGGGGTCGCCGCCGTAGCGGGCGATGCGCAGTCCGTCGGCGGACAGCACCACGATCATCTCGATGCCCGGCACGCCGTCGTTCAACTGCTTGAGCATCCAGTCGAAGTTCGCTCGCTGCTGGATCACTTGAGGTCTCCCTCGTCGTCGGCCTCGGTGGTGGCCCCGGGGGCCGGGTCCGAATCGTTGAGCAAGTGCAGATACGCGGTCGGGTTCCGCGTGAAGTCGGTGAGCTCGGCCGCGGTGGCGTCCTCGGGCATGCCCTTGCGCAGGCCGTCCCAGAAGGCGTCGACCCACATGCCGGGCGGCCGGTCCCTGAGCTTCTGGCGCTCGGGATCGATCTCGGGCTCCGGTTCGGGCCGGGGCTGGGACCAGATGGTCGGCCTGCCCTCGCGCTCGGCGCGCTCGATGGCGGCCTGTTCGGCGACCCTCTGGTGCATCGGGGTCTTCACCCGGCTGCGGCGCTGGGGCAGGCCGCCCGCCGTCCACTCGGTGACCTCGGGGACGTCGTCCTCCATGGAGATACCGGCGGGGATGCGCGGGCTGGTGGGGCGGCGCTTCTTGGGCGGGCGCTTCGGGCCCTCGACGGCGCCGAGTTCGGGCTGCGGCACGGCGGTGGCGCCGATGCCGTGGGCGGCGCCGACACCGGGCTCGGTGGTGGTCATGCCGCGCGGGACGACGAGGATCGCGCGGACGCCGCCGTAGGCGGAGGCACGCAGCGAGACCTGCATGTCGAAGCTCTTGCAGAGGCGGCCGACGACGGCGAGGCCGAGGCGCGGGCTGGAGCCGAGGTTCTCGGCGTCGTCGCCCGCCATGGCGTCCGTGATCGCCTTCTCGATCCGGGCCCGGGACTCCTCGCTCAGGCTGACGCCGGCGTCCTCGATCTCGATGACGAGGCCGCTCTGCACCTCGGCGGCGGTGACGTGCACCTTGGTGGACGGCGGCGAGTAGCGGGTGGCGTTGTCCAGCAGTTCGGCGGCCGCGTGAATGATCGGCTCGACCGAGGTGCCCTTGATGTTGATGTTGACGATGGAGTTCAGCTCGATGCGCCGGTACTCCAGGATCCGGGACATGGCGCCGCGCAGCACGCTGTACAGCGACACGGGCAGCGGCCACTGACGGCCGGGACGGCCGCCGCCGAGCACGGAGATGGAGTCCGCGAGGCGGCCGATCAGCGCGGTGCCGTGGTCGATGCGCAGCAGGTCGTCGAAGACCTCGGGGTTGCGGCCGTGGTCCTCCTCCATCTCGCGCAGTTCGTTGGCCTGCTGGTGGACGATGGCCTGGACGCGGCGGGCGATGCTGACGAAGGACCGCTCGGTGGCGTCGCGCATCGAGATCTCGTGGTCGGCGCCGCGCAGCGCGTTGCGCAGCAGGGTGCGCTGGGAGTCGGGCATGTGGCGCAGTTCGGGGTCGAGGTCGACGACCTTGCGCATCACCTCCCGCAGCGGCTCCCCGGCCCGCAGCCGGCGCAGTCCGAGGGAGAGGACGTCGGTGCCGAGGCGGACGATGTCCGCGTCGTGGGCGGCGAGGCGGCGTTCCAGATACGCGGTGTGACGGGCGTGCTCGGCCTGCGCCTCGCGGAGCGCGCGTCCGCGGCGGACGGCTTCGGCGGCCGTGGCGAGGACCAGCAGCAGGGCCACGGCCCCGCACCCGCCGACGGCGATCCGGGCCGGGGCCGGGACCAGGGCGACCGCGGCCCCGGCCGCCGCGGCCATCACTATGGCGGGCAGCAACAGCACACGCGCGTAAGGACGTTCACGGCCACCGGGAGGCTTTTGAACACTCACCATGGATGCCTTCTGAGACGGATCGGCTGGGTGTCGGGGGAGCTCGTGGGGGGAATGTTCCCGGAACTGGCGGGACCTTCGGGAAGTTTGGGAACAGGCGCACGAATTCACCTCAACTCGGTGCGCCGCGGGCGAGCTTAGTCCGACCGGAACATCGCCGTGTCATATTCGGCAAGCACCTGAATTCGCCCATGCCCCAGGAGTACGCTCGAATCCATTTACACGCACGGCAGTTATTCGAACACCAGGAGTGACGGCGTTCGGGCATGCGAGGGTGACTCACCGTGAGGAGTGAACGGGGCACTCGGGTGGGCCCGGCGCCCGGCGCACGCGGGCGAGGCGCATGAAAAACCGGACCGCCCTTGAGGGCGGTCCGGTCGCTCGCCACGGCACCGGCGCACCGGCGTGCCGAAGGGGGCGCGGGAAGGCGCGCGCGCCGGCCGGGCGCGCCCGCGCCCGGCCGCCCGGCTTCACCCGACGGACGAGTAGGCCACCACACCCCGCAGCAACTGCTCCACCGCCTTGCGGGCGGCCTTCGCGACGGTCGAGCCCCCGGTGGGGGCCGCGGCGGAGATCTGCCCGAGCACGTCGATGACCTGCTTGCACCAGCGCACGAAGTCGCCGGCCGGCATCTCCGCCTCGCGCAGCACCTCGTCCAGCCCCTTGCCGGAGGCCCACATGTAGGCGGCCCAGGCGAAGCCGAGATCGGGCTCACGCTGCCCGACGCCTTCCGTCTGGTTGATCCGGAAGTCCTCCTCCACGGCGTCGAGGCGGCCCCAGATGCGGACCATCTCGCCGAGCGCGGCCTTCGCCTTGCCGGACGGCAGCTTGGGCGCCATGGCGTCGTCCCCGACCCGCGCCTCGTACACCAACGCCGAGACGCAGGCCGCCAGTTCGGCCGGGCCGAGATCCTCCCAGACGCCCTCGCGCAGGCACTCGCTGGCCAGCAGGTCGAGTTCGCCGTAGAGCCGCGCCAGCCGCTTGCCGTGCTCGGTGACCTCGTCGCCGCGCAGGTAGTCCAGCTCGGTCAGCAGCGCCACGATCCGGTCGAAGGTGCGCGCGATGGTGTTCGTGCGGCCCTCGATACGGCGCTCCAGCTGCGAGGTGTCGCGCATCAGGCGGTGGTACCGCTCGGCCCAGCGGGCGTGGTCCTCACGGTCGTCGCAGCCGTGGCAGGGGTGGGACCGGATCGCCGTGCGCAGCCGGGCGATCTCGCGGTCGTCGGCGGCCTGCGAGCGCTTCTTGCGGGCCCGCTCCGGCGGGATGTGCCCGGCCTTGGTGCGCAGGGCGGAGGCGAGGTCCCGGCGGGACTGCGGGGAGCGGGGGTTGAAGGACTTCGGGATGCGCATCCGGTCGAGCGCCTCGACCGGCACCGGGAAGTCCATCGACGCCAGCCGCTTGACCTGCCGCTCCGCGGTCAGCACCAGCGGGCGCGGGCCGTCCTGGTGGTCGAAGCCGCGGTGGCCGTTGGAGCGGCCGGCGGGCAGGCCCGGGTCCAGCACCAGCGCCAGGCCGGCGTACTTGCCCGTGGGCACGTGGATGACGTCGCCCGGCTTGAGCCGCTCCAGGGCGACCGCGGCCTCCGTGCGACGGCTGGCCGCGCCCTGCCGGGCCAGCTCGGTCTCCCGGTCCTTCAGCTCGCGGCGCAGCCGCGCGTACTCCTCGAAGTCGCCGAGGTGGCAGGTCATGGAGGCCTTGTAGCCCTCCAGGCCCTCCTCGTTGCGCTGCACCTGGCGGGAGATGCCGACGACCGACTTGTCGGCCTGGAACTGCGCGAAGGAGGTCTCCAGCAGCTCCCGCGAGCGGTGCCGGCCGAACTGCTCGACCAGGTTGACCGCCATGTTGTACGAAGGCTTGAAGCTGGAGCGCAGCGGATAGGTGCGGGTGCCCGCGAGGCCGGCCAGGTGCTCCGGGCTCATGCCGCGCTGCCAGAGCACCACGGCGTGGCCCTCGACGTCGATGCCACGCCGTCCCGCGCGGCCCGTCAGCTGCGTGTACTCGCCGGGGGTGATGTCGGCGTGCTGCTCGCCGTTCCACTTGACGAGCTTCTCCAGCACCACCGAGCGGGCGGGCATGTTGATGCCGAGCGCGAGGGTCTCGGTCGCGAACACGGCCTTGACGAGACCCCGTACGAACAGCTCCTCCACGACCTCCTTGAAGGTCGGCAGCATGCCCGCGTGGTGGGCGGCGATGCCGCGCTCCAGGCCCTCCAGCCACTCGTAGTAGCCGAGGACGTGCAGGTCCTCCGTCGGGATGGCGGCGGTGCGCTCCTCGACCAGCGCGCGGACCCGCTCGCGTGCCTCTTCGTCGTTGAGCCGCAGGCCCGCGTACAGGCACTGCTGGACGGCGGCCTCGCAGGCGGCACGGCTGAAGATGAAGGTGATCGCGGGCAGCAGCCCCTCGGCGTCGAGGCGCTCGATGACCTCGGGCCGGCCCGGCGTCCACACCCGGGAGCGCTGTCTGCGCTCCCGCTCCCGGTCGGCCTCGCGCATCGCCCGGCCGCGCCTGCGGTCCTGGTACGACGGCCGGCTCGCCTCCATGCGGGCCAGCCGGACGAGATCGGGGTTGACGGCCCGGCGGTGGCCCTCGCCCTCCTCGAACAGGTCGTACATCCGGCGCCCGGCGAGCACGTGCTGGAACAGCGGCACGGGCCGGTGCTCGGAGACGATCACCTCGGTGTCGCCGCGGACGGTGTCCAGCCAGTCGCCGAACTCCTCGGCGTTGGACACGGTCGCCGACAGCGACACCAGGGTCACCGACTCGGGCAGGTGGATGATCACCTCTTCCCAGACGGCGCCCCGGAAGCGGTCGGAGAGGTAGTGCACCTCGTCCATGACCACGTAGCCGAGGCCGAGGAGGGTCTGGGAACCGGCGTACAGCATGTTCCGCAGCACCTCCGTGGTCATCACGACCACGGGGGCGTCGGAGTTGACGCTGTTGTCGCCGGTGAGCAGGCCCACCTGCTCGGTGCCGTAGCGCCGGCACAGGTCGGCGTACTTCTGGTTCGACAGCGCCTTGATGGGTGTGGTGTAGAAGCACTTCTTGCCCTGCAGCAGGGCGAGGTGGACGGCGAACTCGCCCACGATCGTCTTGCCCGAACCGGTGGGGGCGGCCACCAGCACGCCCTTCCCCGCCTCGAGCGCCTGGCAGGCCTCGATCTGGAAGGGGTCGAGGCCGAAGTCGTACATCTCGCGGAAGGACGCGAGCGCGGTGGCCTGCTCGGCTGCCCGTCGCCGGGCTGCCGCGTACCGCTCGGCCGGTGAGAGGTCCTCTGTCATCGTGCTTTCGAGCGTACCGGGCCCCACTGACAACAGGACGATCATTATCCGGAACGTGCGCTGATCGACAAAGACGGCTGCCCCCGCCGGTCAGGGCGGGAGCAGCCGTCGTACACCGTGCGGTGGGCGGGCCTCAGGTCACGTCGTCGTAGCCGTTGACCCGGTCCGTGGTCGTCTGTTCGGGGAGCCGGCCGGCGGAGACGGGCTCGACCTCGCCGATCGCCGCCGGGGTGAGGTCCAGCTCGGACGCCTCGTCGTCACCGGGGCCGTCGGCCTCGCGGCGGGCCCGGCGTCGGTCGTTGATCAGCGCGATGGCCACGGCGATGAAGTACAGGCCCCAGATCGGCGCCGCGAGCGCCAGCATCGTCATCGGGTCCGGGCTGGGCGTGGCCACCGCGGCGAAGGCGGTGATGCCGACGACCATGCCGCGCCACCAGCCCAGCATCCGCCCGCCGGACAGGACCCCGGTGAGGTTGAGCATGACCAGCAGCAGGGGCATCTCGAAGGCGAGGCCGAAGACGACGACCATGCGCGTGACCAGGTCCAGCAGGTCGTCCAGCGGCAGCAGGTTCTCCGCGCCGGAGGGCGTCAGGTCGATCATCACCCGTGCCGTGGTGGGCAGCACGTGGAAGGCGAGGTAGCCGCCGCCGAGGAACAGCGGGAAGCCGAAGCCGACGAACGCGTAGGCGTACTTCTTCTCGGTGCGGTGCAGGCCCGGGGCGACGAACGCCCAGAGCTGGTAGAGCCAGACCGGCGACGCGAGCACGACACCGGTCATCAGCGCGACCTTCAGCGCCAGCGTGAACGGTGCCAGCAGGCCGCTGACCGTGATGTGCGCGCAGTGGACGTTCTTGGAGTCGGCCAGCTCACCGAAGGACTGGTGGCAGCCGATCTCGTCCAGCACCGGCTCGGTGATGAAGTTGATGATGTCCCTGTAGAAGAACGCCGCCACGATCGTGACGACCACGATCGCCAGGACACCCTTCGCGAGCCGGTTGCGCAGCTCACGCAAGTGCTCCGCGAGCGGCATCCGCCCCTCGGGATCCTTCTCCTTCTTGCGGGCAGACTTGAGCAACCCACATCCTCATCTCGTGCAGCGGACCGGACCGACCCGGCCCTCGCGTCAGCGCTGGGTCGTGTCCGTCGGCTCGTTGACCGGGCGTGAGCTGGTCACGTCGCCGGGGGCGGCCTGGATCGTGCGCTGCGCCGGAGCGGGGTCCTCGGTGGACTGGGCGGTGCCGGAGGGCTGCTTGCCCTCGTCCTTCATCGCCTTGGCCTCACTCTTGAGGATGCGAGCGGACTTGCCCAGCGAGCGCGCCATGTCCGGGAGCTTCTTGGAACCGAATACGAGGAGGATGACCAGGACGAGGAGCAGCAGGTGCCACGGCTCAAGTCCGTTGCGGAACATAAATCTTCACCTTCTCACCGAGGCGGGCATGTCCGACAGGTCAGACACTTGTCCGAACGTCTTGCTGGCTGCGATCGTAACGCGTCGGGGTGAACGCGGGACAATCCCCGGGCGTACTCCTGCTCTGCGGACCGCGCCTCGTTTCCGGGCCGCGACCAGCAGCGTACCTGGCTGGGTGGCAAAGGTGACAGAGTGATGTAACGGACCGCGCACGCCCACTCGCGAGGCGCAGGCCCCGGGTGCCCGCCACCGCTCGTTCACAGGGTGTCGACGGCCCGGGCCGTGCTCACCGCCGCCCGCTCCAGGTCCTCGGCCGCCCGGTTGATGCGGCGCGCGGAGTCCGCCACCTGCTGCCCGAGGCGCTTCGCCTCCAGGAACACCCGGACGGCGAGCACCCCCAGGACGGCGAGACCCAGGAAACCCACGGCTACCGCGAACATCGGCCAGAACATGACGCCGAGCCTAGACGGTCCTACACCGTGGAGTGCAGCCGCAGGGTCCGGACGCCGCCGCCGGTCAGCAGCTCGACGACGCGCTCCCCCGCGGGCTTGCGCACCGCGATCCCGCAGTCGGGGCAGGTGAAGGAGTAGAACGTGGTCCGGCTCGAGGCGCCGATGGCCAGGCGCAGGGCGCCCGCGGCGAGTTCGAACCGGCCCCGGCAGTCCGGGCAGCCGGCCCTGAAGACCACCGGGACGACTCTTCTCATCCCGGCGAAGGCCGCCGCCGCCGTCATTTCCCTCGGACCCCTCGCACCGGACACCGGAGACTCGCTCAACGCCCTAGCTCCTCTTTTCCTGGTCGGCCTGCCCGCCCCCGGCACCGTGCGCCGCGCCCGTCGGGCCCTCGTACGCCGCCAGTGCGTCGCGGGCCGCCCGGCGCGCGCTGTCGGTCAGCTCGGGCGGCGAGACGATCCGGCCGTCGCGGCCGAGGCGCAGGGCCAGCCGGCGCAGGGAGGCCGGGTCGGGGGTGCGCAGAGTGATACGCAGCCCGCCGTCGGGAAGCTCATCGGCGCTGTCGTGCGGGTAGTACTCGGCCACCCAGCGGCCACCCGGCCCGACCTCGATCACGACCTCCGGGTCCTCGGCGGCCGGCTGGACCAGTGCCTCGGACAGGTCCCGCAGCTCTATCTCCGGGGGCGCCGAGGGCTCGTCGAGGATCTTGATCTCGGCGACCCGGTCCAGCCGGAAGGTGCGCCGGGCCTCGGAGCGGCGGCACCAGGCCTCGACATAGGTGTGGCCGACGCTGACCAGGCGGATGGGGTCGATCTCGCGCTCGGTGACCTCGTCGCGCGCGGGCGAGTAGTAGCGGATCCACAGCCGGCGGCGTTCGGAGATGGCCCGGTCGACGTCGGCGAAGACGCCGCCCTCGGACTCGAAGGTCACCGAGAGCCGGGCGCTGGCGCCGGCCGCCTCGCCGGCCGCGGTCTCCACCTTGGCCGTGGCCCGCAGCAGGGCCTGCCGGTCGCTCTCGCGCAGGCCGGGCAGGGTGGACACCGCGCGGGCGGCCACCAGCAGGGCCGTGGCCTCGTCGGCGGCGAGCCGCAGCGGCTCGGCCGCCTCCTCGCCGAGCGCCGCCGGGTTGTGCCACCAGATGCGCTCGCCGTCGGTGTCGATGTCGAGCAGGTCGCCGCCGCGGAAGCTGGTGCCGCACATCGGCAGCAGATCGAGGTCGGAGACGAGTTCGTCCTCGGTGATGCCGAAGGCGCGCGCGACGTCGGCGATCCGGGCGCCGGGGCGCTCCCTGAGGTACGTGACCAGGGAGAGCATCCGCCGGGTCTGGTCGATGGCGTTCACGGGCCTGACCGGTTTGCCTGCCATGATGATGCTCCGCTCCCCCTCAGCCCTTGGCGACGGCGCGCAGCCGGTCCACCACGTCGGCCCGCAGCTCGGCCGGCTCCAGCACGACCACGTCCGGCCCGAACTCCACCAGCCAGGCGTCCAGGCCGTGCCCGTACGGAATCTCCAACTCGTCCCAGCCGTCGCCGAGTTCACGCACCCTGGTGGCCTTCGCCCGCAGCGGGTAGCCGGAGCCGGTGCGCAGCCGGATCAGCGCCGTGCCGTCGGCGATCTCGCCCGCCCAGCTCGCCACGGTCTCCCGGACGGTGACGACGTCGGGGACGGGAGCGGTGAAGGCGGCCCCGCGGGAGCGGACCCGGCCGGTGATGCGGGAGAGCCGGAAGACCCGCTCGGCACCCCGGTCGCGGTCCCATCCGGCCAGGTACCAGTGGCCGCGCCAGCACTCCAGCGCCCAGGGTTCGACGTGCCGGGGCTCGGGGTGGACGGCGGAGGCCTTGCGGTAGTCGAAGGCGACCGGGCGGCGGTCGCGGCAGGCGAGCATCAGCGGCTCGAAGGCGGCCTCGTGCACCGGGATGCGCGGCTCCAGGGCGCCGTGCGCCTCGTAGGGGTCGACGTCCTCGGGCAGGCCGGCCGCGCGCAGTTTCTGCAGGGCGCCGCTGGCCGCGCCGGCCAGCCGGGCCTGCTGCCAGACCTTGGCGGCCAGGCCGAGGGCGGCGGCTTCCTCGGCGTCCAGGGTGATCGGCGGCAGTCGGTTGCTGTCGCGGCGGGCGAGATAGCCCACCTCGCCGTCGAGGTTCTCGACGGTCTCGATGACCAGACCCAGCTCGCGCAGGTCGTCCTTGTCCCGCTCGAACATCCGGTTGAAGGAGTCGTCGCTGCTCGCCGCGCCCTTGTCCGGCCTCGACGCCTCGACGTAGGCCTCGATGGAGTCGCGCAGCTCGCGCTTGCTGAGCGGCCGCCGGGTCCCGAGCAGACACAGCGCGAGGTTCATCAGCCGCTCGGCCTTGGCAATGGCCATCGACGCCCTTCACCTTCCCTATGGTGCTTACGGACGATGACCGTACCGCCCCACCGGTGCGGGGCAAAGCCGAGGGCCCACGCCTGGACAGGCGTGGGCCCCAGGTGATCGGGTCCGGTCGGAACCCGTCAGCGGACTGTACGACGATCAGACCGCGATCAGGTCGACCACGAAGATCAGGGTCTCGCCGGGCTTGATCGCCGGGGTCGGGCTCTGGTTGCCGTAGGCGAGGTGCGCCGGGATGGTCAGCTGGCGGCGGCCACCGACCTTCATGCCCTGCACGCCCTGGTCCCAGCCCTTGATGACACGGCCGCCGCCCAGCGGGAAGCGGAACGGGGTGCCGCGGTTCCAGCTGGCGTCGAACTCCTCGCCGGTGCTGAAGGCCACGCCGACGTAGTGGACGGTGACGGTCTGGCCCGCCTGGGCCACCTCGCCGTCGCCCTCCCAGATGTCCTTGATCTCGAGGTCCGCCGGCGGCTCGCCGCCCGGGAAGTCGATCTCGGGCTTCTCGATGCTCACGTCAAAAGCTCCTGCTTGTGTACGACACGAAACACGGACAGTCTGTCATCTTCGCAGGTCTGGTGGCGCCGGGACGGGCGCGCCACGGACCCGCTACATCGCGGCGAGGATGTCCACCGAGAACACCAGCGTGGAGCCCTTCTTGATGGCTCCCCCGCTCGGCGGGTTGTCCCCGTAGCCAAGGTCCGGCGGGACGACGACCAGAACCCTGCTGCCGACCTTCTTGCCGGTCAGCCCCTGCGGCAGACCCTTGACGACCTGCTGCATCTGCTCCAGCGAGAACTGGCTGAGCCGACCGGAGCCGTACGTCTGCTCGAACGTCTTGCCGCTGTCCCAGACGATGCCCTTGAACTGGCACAGGATCGCCTGGTCCGCCTTCAGCTCGGGGCCGTCGCCCTCCAGGACGTAGGCCGACACCAGCTTCTTCGGCGGGGCGGTCTTCGGGACGGTGATCGAGGGGGCCTCGCCGTTGGTGTTGGTGCCGACCTTCGGCAGGGCGGCGTCGGTCTGCGGGACCTCCGTGCCCTTGGCGGAGCTCTTGGAGTTGAAGGAGTCGATCACGTCGATGACGAAGACCAGGGTGTCGGTGCCCTTGATGCCCGCCTGCGCGTTCCCCGACTTGCCGTAGCCCCAGGTGGGCGGGACGGCGATCTGGACCCGGCTGCCGGTCTTCTTCCCCGCGAGGGCGTAGCGCCAGCCGTCGATGATGCTGCCCTGGGCGAGCTGGATGACCAGCGGGCTCTTGCGGTCGTAGGAGTTGTCGAAGACCTTGGCCGTGCTCCAGATCTGGCCCAGGTAGTTGGCCTGGATGAAGTCGTTCTCCGCGACCGTGCGGCCGCTGCCCGCGATCACCGTCTTCACCGCGAGGTCCTTGGACGGCTCGCCCGGCCCCTTCGCGACCGTGGGCTTCTCGTCGAACTTGGTGCCCGCCGTGATCGCCGGCAGCGGCCCGTCAACGATCTTGGGCGGGGGCGGGGCGGACGCCGAGGCCGACGGTGACGGCGAGGGCGCGGCCTTGCTCGAGTCGGACTTGCCGTCGCCGCATCCGGCGAGCGTGGCGAGCCCGGCGGGCACGGCTGCGAGGAGGAGTGAGCGTCGGCGCACGGAGATGCCTCGTAATCGGTCGATCTTGTGGACTGGCGTGCGCGCAACTCTACGGCGTGACACGGGCGCCGTACGGGAAACGTACGGCGCCCGTGTGGCGCTCCGGCATTCCTGCCCGGAACCGCTTGACTCGTGGGCCTTTCGCTACATTCCGGCGATCAGCTTCTCCACCCGGTCGTCCACCGAACGGAACGGGTCCTTGCACAGGACGGTGCGCTGCGCCTGGTCGTTGAGCTTCAGGTGCACCCAGTCGACGGTGAAGTCCCGGCGCTGTTCCTGGGCCCGGCGGATGAAGTCGCCGCGCAGCCGGGCCCGAGTGGTCTGCGGGGGAACCGACTTGCCTTCGAAGATCTTCAAGTCGTTGCAGATCCGGGTGGCTTGGCCCTTCTTCTCCAGCAGGTAGTACAGGCCACGACGGCGGTGGATGTCGTGGTAGGCGAGGTCTATCTGGGCGACCCGCGGGTGCGACATGGTCATGTTGTGCTTGGCCCGGTACCGCTCGATGAGCTTGTACTTCATGACCCAGTCGATCTCGGTGCCGATGCGGTCCAGTTCCTCGGTCTCGATCGCGTCGAGGGTGCGGCCCCACAGCTCCAGGACCTGCGCGACGGTGCCGGTGCGGATGCCGCGGCGGTCGCAGAAGTCCACGGCCTTGTCGAAGTACTCGCGCTGCACCTCCAGCGCGGAGGCCTCCCGGCCGCTGGCCAGGCGCACCTTGCGCCGGCCGGTGATGTCGTGGCTGACCTCGCGGATCGCCCGGATCGGGTTCTCCAGGGTGAGGTCGCGCATGACGGTGCCCGCCTCGATCATGCGCAGCACCAGGTCGGTGGCGCCGACCTTCAGCAGCATGGTCGTCTCGGACATGTTCGAGTCGCCCACGATGACGTGCAGGCGGCGGTAGCGCTCGGCGTCCGCGTGCGGTTCGTCGCGGGTGTTGATGATGGGCCGGGAGCGGGTCGTCGCCGAGGAGACGCCCTCCCAGATGTGCTCCGCGCGCTGGCTGACGCAGTAGACGGCGCCGCGCGGGGTCTGCAGGACCTTGCCCGCACCGCACAGCAGTTGCCTGGTCACCAGGAAGGGGATGAGAATGTCCGCGAGCCGGGAGAACTCCCCGTGCCGGGCCACCAGATAGTTCTCGTGGCAGCCGTAGGAGTTGCCCGCCGAGTCGGTGTTGTTCTTGAAGAGGTAGACATCGCCTGCGATTCCCTCCTCGTGCAGGCGTCGTTCCGCGTCCACCAGGAGTCCTTCGAGAATGCGCTCGCCGGCCTTGTCGTGGGTGACCAGTTCGGTCACGTTGTCACATTCGGGTGTCGCGTATTCCGGATGTGATCCCACGTCGAGATAGAGCCGGGCGCCGTTTCGCAGAAAGACATTGCTACTGCGGCCCCATGACACGACACGGCGGAAGAGGTACCGCGCCACCTCGTCAGGAGACAGGCGGCGCTGTCCCCTGAACGTGCACGTGACGCCGTACTCGTTCTCCAGCCCGAAAATGCGGCGGTCCATGACTGAACATTACGCCCGATCCCCTGAGCTGAAACGGGGTTCGACAGCACGATTTGGATCATTTTCCGATGAAGCCGCAACGACCCCGCCTCGCACGGGAGCTGCGAGGACCCGTCCGGTGGCGAGCAGGACCAGCAGGGACACGGCCCCGGCGGCGGCCGGCAGCGCGAATCCCCACAGCGCGCCACCGGTCTGGACGACCGGGCCCGCGAGGCCCGTTCCGACCGAGGCGCCCACGGTGAACGTCGTCACCAGCCAGGAGAACGCCTCGGTGACCGTGCCGCTCGGCGCGTGCCGGTCGACGATGATGAAGGCGCAGGCGATGCAGGGCGCGAGGAAGATTCCGGCGACCAGGGTGAGCAGCACCATGGCGACCGTGTCCGGCATCAGTGTGAGCGGCAGGTAACAGACCGCCAGAAGGGCCACCAGGAGCCGCAGTCGCCGTTCGGGGGTGCCGCCCCACTGGCGGGCCCCGTAGACGGTGCCGCCGACGAGCGCCCCGAGGCCGAGCGCGGCCATCAGCCAGCCGTAGACGGCGTCGCCGCCGTGGTCGTCGGCGTAGGGCACGGAGGCGACGGTGATGGAGCCGAGCGCGATGCCGATGAACAGGAAGGCGCCGAGCAGCGCGAGCAGGCCGGGCGAGCGCAGGGCGCCCAGCCAGTGCGCCTCGCGGGGTGCCGAGCGCCACGCGCGCGAGGGCGGCGAGACGACCACCGAGAGGGCGCCGAGGACGCCGAGGGCGTTCAGCACCAGCAGGGCGGCGCGCTCCGACCACAGCGACACGCACAGGGTCACCAGCAGCGGGCCGACGGTGAACATGATCTCCTGCGCGATCGCGTCCATGGCGTACGCGGTGTGCACCTGCTCCTCGCGGCGGAGCACGGAGGGCCACAGGGCGCGCAGGCCGCCCTCGAGGGGCGGGGTGAACAGCCCCGCGGCCGCGACGCAGACGTGGGCGAGGGGCAGCGGGTCGGTGCCGGAGAAGGCGAAGGCCGTCATGGCGAGCGCCGCCAGGACGGCGGCGGGGAGCTGTACGCGCGGCTGCCCGTGCAGGTCCACGAGCCGGCCGAGGACCGGCTGGCCGACCGCGTTGGCGACGCCGTACACCGCGGCGAGCGCCCCGGCCAGGCTGTAGGTGCCGCCCTCGGCGCGGACGAACAGCACCAGGGCGATCGCGGCCGTCGCGTTGGGCAGCCGGCCCACCAGCGTGCCGGTCAGCAGCCGGGCCGCGTGTCTCGCCCTGAGGATCTCCAGGTATCCCGCGGCCATGCCCGCCTCCAAGTGTTACGTATAACCCCGCTGCTCATACGTACCATGTGCGCTGTTCACACGTCCAGACGAGCGGCAACCCCACGAAGAGGAGCAGGCCCACGGTGCCACGCAGCAGCACGCGCCCGACCAGCCGTGACGTCGCGCAGGCGGCCGGGGTGTCCCAGGCGGCCGTCTCCCTCGTACTCGGCGACAAGTGGCGCGGCCGGGTCTCCGAGGCCACCGCCGAGCGGGTCCGCGCGGCCGCGCGCGACCTGGGCTACCGGCCCAACCTCGCGGCCCGCAACCTGCGCCTCGGCCGCACCCGCACCGTCCTGCTCGTGGTGCCGGCGCTGACGACCGAGTTCTTCGCCGGCGTCTACACCGGCGCGGCACGCGTGGCGGGCCGGCACGGCTTCGGTGTCGTGCTGTACCCCTCCCCCGAGGGCATCGGCCCGGCCCGTGACCCGTTCGCCTCCGCGCAGGCCGCGCTGGACGGCGTCATCGCCTCCTCCATGGCCGCCGACGCCCTCACCGCCATCCGCGGCGACCAGCTCCCGCTGGTCATGCTGGACAGCGACCCCGAGGGCAGCCTCGGCGCCGCCACCGTGAACCTGGACATCGCCGACGGCGTCCGCCAGGTCACCGAGCACCTGCTCGGCCTCGGGCACCGCCGCGTCCTGCACCTCGCGGCCGACGTCCCCTCCTGGACCTTCGAGCTGCGCGCCCGTGAACTGGCCGCGCGCCTGGCCGCCGTCCCCGGCACCGAGATCCGCACGGCCGCGGCGCCGATCTCCATCGACGACGCGGTCGCCGCCGCCGAGGCCGCGCTCACCCGGCCCGGCCCCCGGCCGACGGCGGTGGTCTGCGACGACGACAAGCTGGCCGCCGGCGCCTACAAGGCCATACGCCGCCTCGGCCTCCGCGTCCCCGACGACATCTCCGTCACCGGCCTCGACGACCTCGCACTGGCCACCGCCCTCGACCCGGAGCTCACCACGGTACGGCTGGACGCCGAGCGCTTCGGGGAGCGCGGCATGGAGGCCCTGCTGGCGGTCCTGGACGGCCGCGAGCCCGAAGGCGGCGACATCCCCGTGCAACTGGTCGTACGAGGCTCCACCGCACCGGCGCCCACACCGGGCCCCTAGGACCGGCCGAACGCCGGAAACGGCCGACCGGCCGGGGCGCTACGTCCGGAGGCCGGGCTGCCGGTGCCCGGGCTATGACGGCTGGAGCGCTACGTCCGGAGGCCAGACCGCCGGCGGCGGAACGGCTGCGGCTGAATGCCCAGCAGCGGCGAGACGGCCGCGGCCGGAGACGAGCCCACCGGTGCCCGGGCGAGGACGGCCGGGGCTTACGCCCGAAGGCCAGGCCACTGGCAGCGGAACGGCTGCGACTGGATGCCCAGCAGCGGCGAGACGGCCGCGGCTGGAGGCCGGGCCACTATCTGGCGGCGGCGGGACGGCTGCGGCCAGAGACCAGCCCACCGGTGCCCGGGCTAGGACGGCCGAGGCGCTACGCCCGGAGGCCAGACCGCTGGCGGCGGAACGGCTGCGGCTGAATGCCCAGCAGCGGCGACACGACCGCGGCCGGAAGCCGGGCCACTATCTGGCGGCGGCGGGACGGCTGCGGCCAGAGACCAGCCCACCGGTGCCCCGGGCGAGGACGTGCCGAGGCGCTACGCCCGGAGGCCAGACCGCCGGCGGCGGAACGGCTGCGGCTGAATGCCCAGCAGCGGCGGGACGGCCGCGGCCGGAGGNCGGAGGCCAGACCGCCGGCGGCGGAACGGCTGCGGCTGAATGCCCAGCAGCGGCGGGACGGCCGCGGCCGGAGGCCGGCCCACCGGTGCCCGGCGGGCGACGGCGAGACGGCTGCCGGGCGAAGGCGGGCCACCAGCGGCCGGGCGGCGGCGAGACAACTGCGGCCGGAGACCAGGCCACCGACGGCCGGGCGGCGGGACGGCTGCGGCCGGAGGGCGGGCCACTGCTGGTCAGACGGCGGGGCGGCTGCGGCTAGGCGGCGCTCGGCCGGGCGGCTGTCGGCACCAGGCGGCTCACCGTCTCCTCCAGGCGGGGCAGAGCGCGCTGTCCCGCCAGGGCGGCCACGATGCCGAGGGCGACCCCCGCCCAGGCCATCGGGCCCAGCGGGGTGCAGCCGAACGCGCCGCTCACCCCGGGCGTCTCGATCAGCGCGACCAGGGCCAGCGCCGAGCCCAGCGCAGTGAACCGCACCAACGCGCTGTCCCGGCGGTCAAGCAGCGTCTGGACGAGCTGTGTGCCCACCACCCCGCACAGCGCCATGGTGCTGGACCGGCGCTCGGTCCCCGGCGTGAAGCGGCCCACCAGCCACGCCGTCAGCGCCCCCACGGACGTGGTCAGCGCCCGGTGCCGGATCTGCCGGATCAGCGGCTCCCCCAGCACCCCGCCGGCCACGTCCTCCGGGGACCGGGGACCCGTCTGCCGGTCGGCCTCCTGCCCGGCCTTGGGCGTCACCGCCACCGCCATCGCCGGGAACAGGTCCGTGAACAGGTTCACCAGCAGCATCTGCCGCGTCGACAGCGGCGCCCGGCCCGACACCAGCGTCCCCAGCAGCCCGAACCCCACCTCGCCGGCGTTCCCGCCGATCAGGATCGCGATGGCGTCCGCCACGCTGTGCCACAGGGCACGGCCCTCGCCGACCGCCGCGATCAGAGCGGTCAGGTCCTCGTCCGTCAGGACGATGTCGGCGGCGTTGCGGGCCGCGGCCGATCCGCGGGCGTTGATCCCCACGCCGATGTCCGCCGCCCGGATCGCCGCCGCGTCGTTCGCGCCGTCGCCCACCATGCCGACCACCCGGCCCGCGTCCCGCAGCGCCTCGACCACCTGGAGCTTCTGCTCGGGAGCCACCCGGGCCACCACGGACGCGTCCCGCAGCATCCGCGCCCGGGCCGAGCGGTCCGCCGACGCCAGCTCGTCCCCCGTCACCACCACCGGCTCCTCCGGCCAGCCGAGGCCGCGCGCGATGGCCCGCGCCGTCTGCGGATGGTCCCCCGTGAGCATGACCGGACGCACCCCGGACTCGTACAGCCCCTGCACCAGCGCCGTCGACGTCTCCCGGGGCACGTCCGAGAGGCCCAGCAGTCCCGTGAAGCGCAGTCCCCCCAGCGACTCCTCCAGGCCCGCCGCCTCGTCCTCCCCCTCGGCCAGCCGCCGCTCGGCCACGGCCAGCACCCGCAACCCGTCCCGCGCCAGGTCGTGAGCGGCGTCGGAGGCCCCCGGCGTCAAGCCCTCGCAGGCGGGCAGCACGGTCTCCGGCGCGCCCTTCACGACCAGCACCGGGGCCCCGTCGCCGACTCGTCCCACGGCGGCCGCGTAACCCCGCCCGGCCTCGAACGGCAGCCCCTCCGACTGCGCCCATCCAGGATCGGCACCGGCCGCGTCGAGCACCGCCTCGTCGGTGGCGTGCACCGGGCGCTCCGACCCGCCGTTCAGCCGGGGGCAGGCGCGCGCGGCGACCCGTACGGTCTCCTCCACCGCCGCGTCGTCCGCGGCGCTCACCCCGCCCTCGGCGTCCGACGCCCGTACCAGGCGCAGCCGGTTCTCGGTGAGCGTGCCGGTCTTGTCGAAACAGATCGTGTCCATGCGACCCAGCGCCTCCAGCGTGCGCGGGGTGCGCACGAGCACGCCGCCGCGGCTCAGCCGCCGTGCCGCCGCGAGCTGCGCCACGGTGGCCACCAGCGGCAGCCCCTCGGGCACCGCGGCGACGCCGACCGCCACCCCGCCGCTGACCGCCTCCCGGATCGGCGTACCGCGCAGCAACGCCACGCCGGTCACGGCCGCACCGCCCGCCAGCGTCCACGGCAGTGCCTTGGCGGTCAGCTCCTGCAGCCTGGCCTGCACGCCGCCCGCCGGGGGCGTCCGCGCGGCCAGATGGACGGCGCGGGCGGCCTCCGTGTGGTCGCCGGTGTCCACCACCACCGCCCTGGCCTGTCCCGCCACCACCGTCGTGCCCTCGAACACCATGCAGTGCCGGTCCGCGACCGGCGCGTGCGGCGTCGGATCGGTCTGCTTCTGGACCGGCAGCGACTCACCCGTCAACGCCGACTCGTCGACCTCCAGGCCGTCCTCCCACAGCAGGCGCGCGTCCGCCGGCACCACGTCGTCGCCCTTCAGCTCGATCACGTCACCCGGTTCGAGGCGTCCGGCGTCCACCGTGCGCGTGCCGCCGGCCGGCGCCTCGCTCTCCGGCGGCGCCACCCGCGCCTTCTGCTGCTGGTCCGCCACCAGACCGGACAGCGCCCGCTCGGCGCGCAGCCGTTGTACGCCCCCGACCAGCGCGTTCAGGTCGAGCGCTCCCAGCACGAGCAACGCGTCGACCACGGAACCGAGGATCGCCGACGCCGCCGAACCGACCGCCAGCACCGGCGTCAGCGGGTCGTGCAGCTCACCCCGCACCGCCCGGCCCAGTTCCACGGTCCACCGCGCCGGAGCGACGGCCGGGTGCCGCGTCACCGCACGGGCGGCACCCCGCATCCCCTCGCCCGCCCGCCGCAAGGGCGTGGGTGAACCGGCCTCCGACTCCCGTTCCAGCCGCTCGCGCGCCTCGCGCGGGTCCAGATCGTGCCAGTGCACCCGGGGCCGGGGCCGCGGAGCCCCCGCCATCGTCACGGACAGCGCCGCTCGCGCCCCCGACAGCAGGGCACCCGCCGCTCCCACGTCCACCGGCGCGTGCCGCAGGCCGGGCAGCACCGCGATCCGTCCACGCCCGCCGCCGGACTCACCGATGGCCACGAGCAGCCCGGACAGCGCCGCGCCCGAGCGCGCCAGCGTCTGGGAGCGGCGGCCGACCGTGCGGGCCGCCGGGACGGCCGTCAGCAGCCGCCACACGTCCTGCAGACCGTGCAGGGCCAGCACATCCGCGCCCCACACCACGGCGCCGCCCGGATCTGCCAGCGCCACCGCCACGTCGCTCGCCCGCAGCCCCGTCAGGACGTCCCGCTCCCGCGCCGAGCCCAGCCGGGCGACCGTCAGCACCGCCCGCTCGTCCTGACGCAGCTCGTACACCACGTCGTCGAACGGCCGCCTGGCGTCCACCACCTGGTCGGCCAGCCCGGTGAAGTCCTCCAGCACCGGATCGTCCACCACGACGACCCGCAGCCCGGCCCGTCGCGCCGCGTCCAGCACCGGTTCCACCCACGGGTCGGCCTCGCCGTCCGCCGCGCGCAGCGCGCTCGGATGCAGGACGACCGTGCCCACCAGCTCCAGTTGCCGCAGCCGCTCCGGATCACGGACCAGCACCCCGGAGCGGGCCAGCATGCCCCCCAGCACCGCGTGGAAGACGGCGGGCCCGTAGCGCGCCGCCTTCGGTGAACCGGCAAGCACCGCCTCCGCGGCCTCCGTCGCGTCGTGCTTGACCAGCAACGTCGCCAGCGCGCCCAGCACGCTGCCGGTCGCGGCGTGCGTCGCGTACTCCTGCGCCGGGGTCGTCCGGGGCTCCGGACGCGGCGAGCCGTCCGCGCCCACGCTCACCCGTTCCGGCGCGCACAGCTCGTCGTGAACGGCGTCGAAGGCGGCGGCCCGCGCCACCGCCTCGGCGAGCTGGCAACCGCGCAGCGACCCGTCGAGCACCAGCGACGACGGAGTCTGCCCGGCGCCGTGCGCCGCCGCGTTCACGCAGGCCAGTGCCAGATCCATGCCCGGCCCGCCGAGCGTCCCGCGCAACAGGGCACGCACCCGCGGGTTCTCCCGCAGGAACGTCACCGCCGCGGTCACCTCGCGCGGCGACGGCGGCAGCCGCAGCGCGTACGCCGTCAGCGCCGCACCCACCCCCAGCACATCCGCGGCCAGGGCCGCCGCGGCCACCCGCACCGCCACCGGGTCCGCCGGGTGCGTGATCTCCTCCGGACCCGCGTCCGCCAGCACCAGCCCGTGCCGCTCCGCCACCTCCTGCACGTGGTCCAGCACCTGGTCGACGAGCCGCTCCTCGGTGGCCGTCACCACCAGCCGCGCCAGACCCTCGTCCCAATAAGCCAGCAGCACGTCCGGGTGTTCCGCCAGGGCCGCCGCCACCCTGCGTGCCACCTGCTCCATGCCGTGCCGTGCGGCCTCACCGTCCGCCGGCCGCAGCGCCAGGTGCTGGCGGGCCCCGGCCCGCCAGCGGGCGCCGCCGCCCGGCAACGCGTTGCCGGCGACCCGCGCCACCCGCACCGTGGCGTCCGCCGTGCGCACCCCCGCGCGCGCCGTGCCCGCCGCCATCCCCGCCGCCGCGCCCACGGCGGGCGCCGCCACCCGCGCGAGCAGCCTTGGGGCCACCGGCAGGATCCGTGCGGCGGCTGAGGGCACCGAAAGGAATGTGAAGGTCATGGGGCATCCTCGGTGGCTCGTGGAGCGGTTGAGCGGTCCGGCGGTTGCCGGAGAGTCGTCAGTGGGTCGCCGGCGCGGCGTCGCGGGTCGTCAACGGGTCGTGCGACTGGGCCGGGCCGTGGGCCCCATCCGGCCGCCCGCCGTCGTGTTCCTGACCGGTCCGGGCGCCTCGTGCCCGGGCTCCTCCCCGTGCGGTCCCGCGTGGGTGGCCGCCCGCACCACGGCCTCGTCGTCCGGGTCCGCCGTGACGCCTTCCGCTTGCCTGCCGTGCCGCCGGTGTCCGTGCCGCCCGGGCCGGGACGACTCGGGACGCCCCGGTCTGCCGGCCCGCCCGGACTGCCCGGTCCCTTCGGCCCGGACGTCGTCCGAGCCGGACCGTTCGCGGTCCCCGGGCCGCGCCTGTGTCAGCCACGCGACCGCCGCACCGGTGACCGCCACCGGCCACTCCACGACTCCCGCCGCACCGAGCACTCCGGCTCCGGTGTACACGGCGAGCCGGCGGCTCCGCGGCGACACGGCACCCATCTTGTCCAGAGCACCCTCGGCCACCCTGCCGACGGTCCCCGCACCCGGCAGCCGGCCCAGCACCGAGGCCGCGCCGCGCACGGGAGCGGTCAGGACCGTGGACGCATTCCGCTCAGCCATCGCTCACACACCTCCGGGACACACATCTCCCCGTGGCCCCCGAGTGCCCACGACCACGCAGTTCATCCCGCCACTACCAGGGAACACCAGCCGCGGTGCGTTGCTCAGCGGTGCGTCGCGAGGGCGCGGTGCCTCGCGACGGCGCGGTTCACTCCTCGTCGGACTCCTCGGAGCTCTCCGCCTCGGTGGTCGCGCCCCCCGCCTCCAGGAGACGCGCGAGCTGACGGCCGACGATGCGCTTGAACTTGCGCTGCTGCGGGCGCGTACGGTCAAGCACGGCGACCTCGAGGCGCTCGGCGGGGATCTCCCGCTCGCTGCCGTTGGTGTCGCGGGACAGGGCCTGGACGGCCAGTTTCAGCGCTTCCGCCAGCGACATCCCGTCCCGGTGGCGCTGGTCGAGGAAACCGCTGATCTGCTCCGCGTTGCCGCCCACCGCGACCGAGCCGTGCTCGTCCACGATGGAGCCGTCGTGCGGCAGCCGGTAGATCTGGTCGCCCTCGGGGGTCTCCCCCACCTCGGCGACGACCAGCTCCACCTCGTACGGCTTCTCCGCCGCGGACGAGAAGATGGTGCCCAGGGTCTGCGCGTAGACGTTGGCCAGACCCCGGGCCGTGACGTCGTCGCGGTCGTAGGTGTAGCCACGCAGGTCGGCGTAGCGGACGCCGCCGATGCGCAGGTTCTCGTACTCGTTGTACTTGCCGGCGGCCGCGAAGCCGATCCGGTCGTAGATCTCGCTGAACTTGTGCAGCGCGCGGGACGGGTTCTCGCCGACGAACACGATGCCGTCGGCGTACTGCAGCACGACCAGGCTGCGGCCACGGGCGATGCCCTTGCGGGCGTACTCCGCCCGGTCGGCCATGGCCTGCTGGGGTGAGACATAGAACGGCGTCGACACCGGTTATCCGTCCCTTTCTGTCATGGTCACTGGATCACCTCGAAAAGAACCGGCCCGCTCAGAGCAGGGCGGCCTTGGGGCCGTCCGGCTCCTCCAGGCGCCGCTGGAGCACCGAACGGGAGAGCTCCGAGGCCTCGTCATCGGTCAGCCGGCGGAAGCCGTCCTCGGTGATCACGGTGATGATCGGATAGATCCGGCGGGCGACATCGGGACCACCGGTCGCCGAGTCGTCGTCTGCCGCGTCGTACAGGGCCTGGACCACCAGGGTCGCGGCCTGCTCCTCGGTCAGGTCGTCACGGAACAGCTTCTTCATCGCGCCCCGCGCGAAGACCGAGCCCGAACCCGTCGCCGAGAAGTGGTGCTCCTCGGAGCGGCCGCCGGTGACGTCGTAGGAGAAGATGCGCCCCTTCGCACGGTCCAGGTCGTACCCCGCGAACAGCGGCACCACGGCCAGGCCCTGCATGGCCATGCCGAGGTTGGACCGGATCATGGTCGACAGCCGGTTCGCCTTGCCCTCCAGCGAGAGCTGGGCACCCTCGACCTTCTCGAAGTGCTCCAGCTCCAGCTGGAACAGCTTCACCATCTCGACGGCGAGACCGGCGGTGCCGGCGATGCCGACGGCCGAGTACTCGTCCGCCGGGAACACCTTCTCGATGTCCCGCTGCGCGATCACGTTGCCCATCGTGGCCCGGCGGTCACCGGCGAGGACCACGCCCCCCGGGAACGTCACGGCGACGATCGTGGTCCCGTGCGGCGCCTCGAGCACGCCCTGCACGGGCGGCAGCTGCCGCTTGCCGGGCAGCAGCTCGGGCTGGTGCTCGGAGAGGAAGTCCATGAAGGAGGAGGACCCTGGCGTCAGGAAGGCAGCTGGTAGACGCCCGGTGCCACGATTATTGGCTTCCACGAGTTTCCTTCCAGGTAGGCGGCGGCCCGGCGGACGGCGTCGGGGTCGCCCCTCAACTTGCCGATGGCCGAATTGCAGTTGAAGCACAGTACGCCAGGGACCCTACCCGCCTTGTGGCAGTGATCCACATGCGCGGCGGGGGCCGTCGGACAGATCATGTGCGCGGGCGGCCGTGCGTCCGCGCCGCACCCCGGGCACCGCGTTCCCGACGGCCTCCGGGCAGCACCCGGAGGCCGTCTCGCCGATACCTGTCCCTCGCGGACGCTCCCCCGCCACCTTCACTTGGAAGGCGACGCGACCGGGGCGCTCTTACTCTCCGCCCTTTTGCACGAAGGAGCGCACGAAGTCCTCGGCGTTCTCCTCGAGCACGTCATCGATCTCGTCGAGGACGGAGTCCACGTCGTCGCTCAGCTTCTCGTGGCGCTCCTTGAGGTCCTCGGAAGCCTGCGCGTCCTGCGCCTGCTCCTCGACCTCCTCGGTGGAGCGCGTCGCCTTCTGCTGACCGCCGCCGGTGTCCTTGGTTGCCATAACCCTCACCCCGCTCAGTTCGCCCGACATGGTCGACGGGTCGGCATTCCTGCCGATCGGTGATGATCAGACCCTACAAGCCGGGTCCGACATCGGCCCCGCAGTTTCGACAACGTGCGGGGGCCATCTCGATGATTCCCGGACGCCGGGGTTTCCACCCTGCGCGCCCGGGTCGGTCCGGGTACCCGTGGGAGTACCCGCTGATCACCCTCATCCGCCGGACAGGACCCTGACCAGGTCTTCCGCCGTGCGGCAGCGGTCCAGCAGCTCCTTGACGTGATTTCGCGTTCCGCGAAGCGGTTCGAGGGTTGGGACGCGCTGGAGGGAGTCGCGGCCCGGCAGGTCGAAGATGACCGAGTCCCAGGAGGCGGCGGCCACGTCGTCCGCGTACTGCTCGAGACAGCGCCCGCGGAAGTAGGCGCGGGTGTCCTCAGGAGGCGTCGTACGGGCCTTGTCGACCTCGGACTCGTCCAGGAGGCGCTTGATGCGGCCGCGGGTCGCCAGGCGGTTGTACAGGCCCTTCTCGGCGCGTACGTCGGCGTACTGGAGGTCGACCAGGTGCAGCCGGGCGGCGTCCCAGTCGAGCCCGTCGCGGCGGCGGTAGCCCTCCATGAGCTCCCGTTTGGCGACCCAGTCCAGCTCGCCGGCCAGGCTCATGGGGTCGTTCTCCAGCCGGTTGAGGGTGTCCTCCCAGCGGCTGAGCACGTCCTTGGTCTGGTCGTCGGCGTCCGCCCCGAACCGCTCCTCCACGTACTTGCGGGACAGCTCGAAGTACTCCATCTGCAACTGCACGGCGGTCAGCGTCCGGCCGCTGCGGAGGGTGATGAGCCGCTTCAGCGATGGGTCGTGGGAGACCTGGTGGAGGGTGCGGACGGGCTGGTCGACCGCGAGGTCCACGGCGATGAAGCCGTCCTCGATCATGGACAGGACCAGGGCGGTCGTGCCCAGCTTGAGGTAGGTGGAGATCTCGGAGAGGTTGGCGTCGCCGATGATCACGTGCAGCCTGCGGTACTTCTCGGCGTCCGCGTGGGGCTCGTCGCGCGTGTTGATGATCGGGCGTTTGAGGGTGGTCTCCAGGCCGACCTCGACCTCGAAGTAGTCGGCGCGCTGACTGAGCTGGAAACCGTGCTCGTGGCCGTCCTGCCCGATGCCCACGCGGCCGGCGCCGGTGACCACCTGGCGGGAGACGAAGAAGGGCGTGAGGTGGCGCACGATGTCCGAGAAGGGGGTCTCCCGCTTCATCAGGTAGTTCTCGTGCGTGCCGTAGGACGCGCCCTTGTTGTCGGTGTTGTTCTTGTAGAGGTGGATCGGCTGGGCGCCGGGGAGCTGCGCGGCCCGCTCGGCGGCCTCGGCCATGATGCGTTCACCGGCCTTGTCCCACAGCACCGCGTCGCGCGGGTTGGTGACCTCCGGGGAGCTGTACTCGGGGTGGGCGTGGTCGACGTAGAGGCGCGCGCCGTTGGTGAGGATCACGTTGGCCAGGCCGATGTCCTCGTCGGTGAGCTGGCTGGCGTCGGCGGCCTCGCGGGCGAGGTCGAAACCTCGCGCGTCCCGTAGCGGGTTCTCCTCCTCGAAGTCCCAGCGGGCCCGGCGGGCCCGGTGCATCGCCGCCGCGTAGGCGTTGACGATCTGGGACGAGGTGAGCATGGCATTGGCGTTGGGGTGACCGGGGACGGAGATGCCGTACTCCGTCTCGATGCCCATTACTCGCCGTACGGTCATGCGGCCCTCCTTGCCCGGCGGCGCCCTCGGTCGTGGGCGCCGCTCACTACCGCTGGCGCTCCGGTGCGTGTGCGGTGCCCGTCCCCGCACTGCGCGACTCGGCGGTAGGAAAGAGCCTAGAACGCCTTTGCGCTGGTGGGGAGATCATTTGCGTCATTGCCTGCTCCGGTCGTGGCCCGAAAAAACAGTCGGCTGCGGGTACCCCGTCGAGGGCACCCGCAGCCGCCCTGCCCTTACAGGTACTGACCGGTGTTCGCCACCGTGTCGATGGAGCGTCCGGTGTCCGCGCCCTGCTTTCCGGTGATCAGCGTACGGATGTAGACGATCCGCTCGCCCTTCTTTCCGGAGATCCGGGCCCAGTCGTCGGGGTTGGTGGTGTTGGGCAGGTCCTCGTTCTCCTTGAACTCGTCCACGCAGGCCTGGAGGAGATGGGAGACGCGGAGACCCTTCTGGTTCTTCTCCAGGAAGTCCTTGATCGCCATTTTCTTGGCGCGGCCCACGATGTTCTCGATCATGGCGCCGGAATTGAAGTCCTTGAAGTACAGGACTTCCTTGTCGCCATTGGCGTAGGTGACTTCCAGGAAGCGGTTCTCCTCGGATTCGGCGTACATGTGCTCGACCGCGGTCTGGATCATGCTGCCGACCGTGGTGGCCTTGTCGCCGCCGTGCTCGTCGAGGTCGTCCGTGTGCAGCGGGAGACGCTCGGTGAGGTACTTGCCGAAGATGTCCTTGGCCGCCTCGGCGTCCGGACGCTCGATCTTGATCTTCACGTCGAGACGGCCGGGGCGCAGGATGGCCGGGTCGATCATGTCCTCGCGGTTGGAGGCGCCGATCACGACCACGTTCTGCAGGCCCTCCACACCGTCGATCTCGGCGAGCAGCTGCGGGACGATGGTGTTCTCCACGTCCGAGCTGACACCGGAGCCGCGGGTGCGGAAGAGGGACTCCATCTCGTCGAAGAAGACGATGACGGGAGTGCCCTCGCTGGCCTTCTCACGCGCACGCTGGAAGACGAGGCGGATCTGCCGCTCGGTCTCGCCGACGTACTTGTTGAGGAGCTCGGGGCCCTTGATGTTCAGGAAGAAGCTCTTGCCGGCGGCCTGGCCGGTCACCTCGGCGACCTTCTTCGCCAGCGAGTTGGCCACGGCCTTGGCGATGAGTGTCTTGCCGCAGCCGGGAGGGCCGTAGAGCAGGACGCCCTTGGGCGGGCGCAGCTCGTGCTCCTTGAAGAGGTCCGGGTAGAGGTACGGCAGCTCGACCGCGTCGCGGATCGCCTCGATCTGGTTGCCCAGACCGCCGATCTGCTCGTAGCCGATGTCGGGGACCTCTTCGAGGACGAGCTCCTCGACCTCGCTCTTGGGCACGACCTCGTAGACGTAGCCGGAGCGCGGTTCGAGCAGCAGGGCGTCGCCGGGACGGATGGTGACGTCCAGCAGCGGCTCGGCGAGCCGCACCACCCGTTCCTCGTCGGTGTGCCCCAGTACGAGTGCGCGCTCGCCGTCCTCGAGGATCTCCTTGAGGGTGACGATGTCGCCGACGCTCTCGTACTCCATGGCCTCGACCACGTTGAGCGCCTCGTTGAGCATGACTTCCTGGCCGCGCCTGAGGTCGTCGAGTTCGACGCTCGGGCTGACGTTCACCCGCAGTTTGCGGCCGCCGGTGAAGATGTCGGCGGTGCCGTCCTCGTTGGCCTGCAGGAAGACACCGAAGCCGGCCGGCGGCTGTGCGAGCCGGTCGACCTCCTCCTTGAGGGCCACGATCTGGTCGCGAGCCTCGCGCAGGGTGTTGGCCAGTCTTTCGTTCTGCGCGGAGACGCCGGCCAGATTCGTCTGCAGCTCGACGATCCTCTCTTCGAGGATCCTCGTGTGCCGCGGAGAGTCGGCGAGCTTGCGTCGCAGGACGGCGATCTCCTGCTCAAGGTAGGCGATCTGCCCGGCCGGGTCGTCGGACCCTCGTCCCGGGCGGATGCCGCGGTTCATGTCGTCGTCGTGGGCTGCCACGGTCCTCACCTCCTCCAAGGGGAGCTGGACGCTTCCAGACCCTACCTGGGTGGGTGTCGATTGAAACCCCTAGATCACAAAGACTGTCAAGGTGTGTCGTCGGTCACCCGGTGCGCTCCCTCTCGCACGGAGGGGATACCCACTCAACGTGATTCAGAAGCCGCTTGTTCCATGTCGGGAACGGCCAAAACCCTTCAGGAGTGGCCTGAGTTGCCCCTTTCCGGCCGGTCGACCGGTACGGGGGCAGCCCGAAGACCGCTCTGTCGGTCATCTGTCGGTCATCACGCAGAGCGACGGTCGAGGCGGTCGGCGTCACACGGGGGGCGGCTTGAAGTGTTCGCCCCGGGGCCCGGGGCTCCCTTCCCCGGTCGGGCGCTGGTACCCGACGCGGCGGGCGAGGAAACCCGCTGCCCCGCCGGACACCGGCGGAAATCGGGCGGAGGTAGGGTCGGGGTGTCCAACAGCCGCTGGAGCGGACCCGGCTGGCGTCAGCGCCGGGGAAACCGCCCGGCCAACCGACGGCAGGAGAGATGACCGTGCAGCAGGAGGCCCCGGGCGGCGAGGCGCTGGAGGTCTGGATCGATCAGGACCTGTGTACCGGCGACGGGATCTGCGCCCAGTACGCCCCGGAGGTGTTCGAGCTGGACATCGACGGGCTGGCCTACGTGAAGGGCGCGGACGACGAGCTGCTGCAGGCGGCGGGGGCGGCGACGCCGGTACCGCTGCCGCTGCTCACGGACGTGGTGGACTCGGCGAAGGAGTGTCCCGGCGAGTGCATCCATGTGCGCCGGGTTTCGGACAGGGTCGAGGTGTACGGCCCGGACGCGGAGTGACTCCGCCCCGACCGGGCACGGGGTGAGTCCCGGCCAGGTCCGGCCAAGGAGCGAGCCCCAGGGGGCCCGGCACGGGACGAGTCCCGGCCGGGCCCCCTGTCCGTGAGCCTGTCCATGGACCCGCGGGGCGTGTGCGCGGGCGTGCGTGCCGGTCGGGCGCCGGAACGTCACACGCTGTGCGCGACGGTGCCCGTGGAGCGGAGGAACGCGCTGCCGTTCCACCGCCACTTGGCCGGAGTCCTCAGATCGGGGCAGCAACTGGGCACGTCGGACGACGAGTAGCCGAGCAGGGTGGCGCTGACGGCCCCCTCGCGCAGGGCGAACTCGGTGACGGTGACCCGGTCCTTGGGGTCGACGAGGGTGGCGACCACGCGGGCCGCGCCGCCGTCCTTGCCGTGGGTGAGGACGTAGACGCCGTCCGGCGGGGTGCCCATGGGGGCGTCGCAGTGCACGACCGCGACGGTCTCGGGTATGCCGTCCCCGTCGAGGTCCCCGGTGGCCTTCTTCACCACCAGCGCCTTGACCGGTCCGCAGGTGAGCGGGAAGGCCACACCCCTGGTGCCGGGTGGCGCCACCGCGGCGGCGGGGGCGGACTTGGCCTCGGTGCCGGGGGCCGGCTGGGCGGCCGTGGCCGATCCGGGCTGCACGACGGAGGACAGGGCGATCACACCGGCCACGGCGGTGGCGGTGGCGACCCAGTGGATGGGCCGGGTGTGCGTGTGGGCGAGCTCCGGAACGGCGGATTGCTGCACTAGGAGTGTCTCCTGTGAGGGCTGTGCCGGTGGGGGGGTGGCCAGCATGGTGCCACACGTCACAGGGCGAGGGAACGGCGGGGTGGGTACGGGATTCCCGCAGGCGAACAGCTCGCGCGGGCGGAAGTCGCACGTGTCCTGGTGCCCGGTCAACGCACGGACGCCGTGGCCCAGTTCCCGGTGCGGTCCGGGAGGCGGGTCACGGCGCCCTGTGGCGTCTTCGGCCGGGACGGGTCAGCGGCCGCCGCCGTCGGCGTTGGGTCCGGCGTAGTCCTCGCCGTAGGCGCCCTTGGCGGGGCGGCGGCGGCGCATGGGCGGCTCGACGCCGTCGGCGAGCCGGCGGGCGGTGAGCAGGAAGCCGGTGTGGCCGATCATCCGGTGGTCGGGGCGGACGGCGAGGCCCTCGATGTGCCAGTTGCGGATCATCGTCTCCCACGCGGTCGGCTCGTTGAAGGAGCCGATCTCCCGGATGGACTCGACGGTCCGGGCGAGCTGGGTGGTGGTGGCCACGTAGCAGCACAGGATGCCGCCGGGGACGAGGGCCTTGGAGACGGCCTCCAGGCACTCCCAGGGGGCGAGCATGTCGAGGATGACGCGGTCGACGTCGGTGTCGGACAGGTTGTCCTGGAGGTCGCCGACGGTGAGCTGCCAGGCAGGGTGGGGGCCGCCGAAGTAGCGCTCGACGTTCTGCCGGGCGATGTCGGCGAAGTCCTCGCGGCGCTCGTAGGAGTGCAGCATGCCCTGGTCGCCGATGGCGCGCAGCAGGAAGCTGCTGAGCGAGCCCGAGCCGACGCCGGCCTCCACGACGCGGGCGCCGGGGAAGATGTCGGCGAAGGCGAGGATCTGTCCCGCGTCCTTCGGGTAGACGACGGCTGCGCCTCGGGGCATGGACAGGACGTAGTCGGGGAGCAGGGGGCGCAGCGCGAGGTAGGCCACGTTGCCGGTGGTGCGGACAACGCTGCCCTCGGGAGCACCGATCAGTTCGTCGTGCGGGAAGGAGCCCTTGTGGGTGTGGAAGTTCTTCCCGGCTTCGAGCGTGAACGTGTAGTGGCGGCCCTTGGGGTCGGTCAGCTGAACCTGGTCCCCGACCTTGAAGGGCCCGCGCCTGCGGGCGGCACCGGTCGGTTCGGACATGTGAACAGACTACCGGCCTTTGCGGGGGCCGCCGACCACGGGAAGCGGGGCGGGACGCGGGGCGGGAGGCGCGTCAGGAGCCCGGCCGGGCCATGGCCTTGACGAAGGCCCGCTCGACGTCGGCGGCCGAGAGGACGCCGTAGATCTCGCCGGTCTCCTCGACCACGAGGTACTCGGTGGCCGGGGTGGCCCGCAGCGTGTCGAGGAGCTCCTCGCCCGCCAGTTCGGCGGAGACGCGCATGCCGTCGGTGAGTTCCTGGGCGAGACCGCTGACGGCGACCCAGGGGCGGCGGTGCTCGGGCACCCCGACGATGGCCGCCTCGCGGACGAGGGAGAGCGGGTTGCCGTCGGCGTCGACGACGACGAGGGCGCGGGCGCCGGCGGCGTTGGCGCGGCGCAGGGCCTCGGAGAGCGGGGTGTCGTTCTCGACCGGTACGGCCCGCCGGGTCAGGGTGCGGGCGCGCAGCTCGGGGAGGTGCTCGCGCAGCCGGGCCATGCGCAGGCTGTTGCCGGCGCCGGTCCAGATGATCGCGGCGAGGATCGCGGCCAGGAGGGCGTCGGTGACGGTGTCCATGCCGCTGATGTCCTCGTTGCCGCCTCCGAAGGCGCCGGACCGGTTGAGCAGCGGCAGGCCGACGAGGACGGAGATGGCGAGGGCGCGGCCGACCCAGGCGGCGGCGACGGTGCCGCTCATGGGCTTGCCGGTGATCTTCCAGACGACGGCGCGGAGCATGCGGCCGCCGTCCAGCGGGAGGCCGGGCAGCAGGTTGAAGGCGGCCACGATGAGGTTGGAGATCATCAGGCCGGCGAGCAGGACGCCGGGGACGGTGTCGGGCTCGACCGGCTTCATGGCGAGGTAGAAGATCCCGGCCAGGACGAGGGAGAGCAGGGGCCCGACGAAGGCCAGGACGAATTCCCGCCCCGGGGTCTCGGCCTCCTTCTCGATCTCGGAGACGCCGCCGAAGAACTGGAGCTGGATGCGGCGGACCGGGAGCCGGAAGCGGATCGCGGCGACCGTGTGGGCCAGCTCGTGGACCAGTACGGAGGCGTAGAAGGCGACGGCGAAGAACAGCGACACCAGGTAGCGGGCGGCGCCCAGTTCGGGCAGCACCCGGTCGAGCTGGCCGCCGAAGACCCAGGTGATCAGCGCGGCCACGAGGAACCAGCTCGGCGCGACGTAGACGGGCACCCCGAAGGGGCGTCCCATGAGCAGGCCGCCGCCCGGTCCCTTGGGGCGGGGCTGGGGCGGCTCGCCCTTGGCGATGCCGGCGTGGGCGAGGGAGCGGTGCTCGCCGGAGGCCGTCCGTTCGCCCTCCTCGGCGGTCGCCGGGTGGCGCCGGGCCGGGCCGGCCTCACCGCGCCGTGCCGCGTCGTCGGGGGCCGGCTGGTCGTCCTCGCCCGGTGCCGGGCGGGGGCTCTCGGACGGCGTGAGCTTGCCGGGGCCGGGGCCGCTGTCCGTGCCGGTGCCGGTCGCGCTCTCCGCGTCGTCACCGGTGTCGGTCGGGGTGTCTGCACCGGCACCGGCGCCGGTCACGGTGTCGGTGCCGGCGTCGGCGTCGGCGTCACCGTCGGCGTCCGTTCCGGTGCCGGTCGGCGTCTCGGTGTCCGGGGCGGCCGGGCGCGGGGCCCGGGGGCCGGC
>NZ_JAJSZC010000108.1:0-25564 GCF_036815105.1 Streptomyces sp. IBSBF 3136 | reverse complement strand
CCCCCGGCCCGGCTCATGCGCGACCCCCGGCACGGGCACCCCGTCGGGCCCGGCTCAGGTGAGTGAACCCGTCACGGTCAGATCTCCGGTGCGGGGCCGGGGGACCGTGCCGCTCGCCGGGGGCTCTTCGCGGCGCTCCACCCAGGCCGTCAGCGCGGTGAAGGCGGTGCGGTAGCAGGGCAGCATCGGACGCAACCGGTCGGGATGGGTGTCGTAGAGGCCGTCGACGTGGTTGCCACCCTCGATCCGGTAGTAGCGGTGCAGCCGCGAGCGGCCCCGTTCGGCGATCATGCGGGCGTACACGTCGGACTGGACGGTGATGGGCAGCAGGGCGTCCANATCCGGTAGTAGCGGTGCAGCCGCGAGCGGCCCCGTTCGGCGATCATGCGGGCGTACACGTCGGACTGGACGGTGATGGGCAGCAGGGCGTCCAGGGTGCCGTGCAGAGTGATCATCGGTTTGCCGATGCGGCCGGTGAGCGCGATCCGGGCGACCGCGTCGTGAACCCGGCGGGGCCGTGCCGTGTAGTCGTAACCGGCGTCGGACGGACACGGGGCGAAGATCTCCTCGGCGGTCGTGCCTGCCGAGGCGCCGGGGCAGGCGGGGTCGTACCCGGGGTCGAGCTCCGCACGGTAGATCTTCTGGGTCAGGCCCCAGTACACCTTCTCGTGGTACGGCCACAGGAACTCCGAGCCCCGGGCGAAACCCGCCGCGTACATGTCCTCGTCACCGGCCCGGCCCAGTTGGCGGGCGACGGCGGTGGGCAGGAAGGTGAGCAGGTTAGGGCCGTCGGCGCGCCACAGCGGGCCCTCCCAGTCGACTCCGCCGTCGTACAGCTCGGGGTGGTTCTCCAGCTGCCAGCGGGTGAGGTAGCCGCTGTTGGAGATCCCCGTCATGTACGTGCGGCGCGGGGCGTGGCCGTAGTACTGGGCCACCACCGCCTTGGCGGCCCTGGTGAGCTGGGTGGTGCGCCGGTTCCACTCGACGATCGCGTCGCCGGGACGCTCGCCGTCGGTGTAGAAGTCCGGGCCGCAGTTGCCCTTGTCGGTGGCGGCGAAGGCGTAGCCCTGGGCCAGCACCCAGTCGGAGACGATGACGTCCATCGAGTACTGCTTGCGGACCCCCGGCGCCCCGGTGACGACCAGCTTGCCGTTCCAGTCGTCGGGCAGCCGGAGGACGAACTGGGCGTCGTGGTTCCAGCCGTGGTCGGTGTTCAGGCGTGAGGAGCCGGGGAAGTAGCCGTCGATCTGCAGGCCGGGCACGCCGGAGGGGTTGACCGTGCCCTGGGCCGTGAGCCCGGCCCAATCGGCCGGGTCGGTGTACGGCGTGCCGGTGAGGGCGCTGGTGGTCAGGTCGTCGTGGCGGGAGATCAGCTGCCGTTCGGCGCCGGGGACCGTGATCCGGCGCCGGCCCGGGGAGCCGCCGTCGGCCCGGGCCGCGGCAGCGGGCGTGACCGCGGACGCCGCCAGCAGCGCGGCGGACAGGAGCGTGGTTCGTCGACTGGGGAGCATGACGCACATCGTTGGCCTCACCGGGCGACGCGACCATGGGCCTGACACATACTCCAGCCAGCTCTTCGGTGGAGCCGGCGCACATGCCTTGCCGGGGCGGGCGCCGCGCCCTCCCGGGGCGGGCGCCCCGGCGGCGGCGTGCTTCCCCGGCGTGCGGGGCGCCGACGGCTGCGGCACCCTACGGAGAGGGACAGCGAAGGGACATACCGTGGCCGAGGGTGGCAGGCCGCTCCGGCCGTCCGGACCGGGCCGGGAGGACGACGGCGAACCGCGGCACCAGCCCCGGACCCGCCGGGACCGCGGGCGTCCGGCGCCCCGGCCCGAACGTGTGATCGTACGGCGGACTCCCCCGCCCGGTAACGGGTCTCCCCCCGGGTTCACCGGAGTGGAGCACGGGACCTGCTGACACCCGGCCGCTCGCCCCGGGCACCGCACCCGGGAGACGGGACCCTGAGGAGTGATGCGACATGAGCCTCGACCCTGAGTCCACCCCGCCCGAACCTCCGGTGCGGCCCTGGGCCGTCGACGACCTGCCCGCGCTCGAACCCGACCCCTTCCTGGACGAGGTGCTCCGTGAGGAGCCGATCACCCGGATCGCGCTGCCGTACGGCTCCGGACACGCGTGGCTGGTCACCCGCTACGAGGACGTCCGCTTCGTCACCTCCGACCCGCGCTTCTCCCGCGAGGGGGTGGTGGGCCGCGAGGTGACCACCATGGCGCCCCAGGCCGTGGCGTCGCAGACCGCGGGCCTCCAGTACATCGACCCGCCCCGGCACACACGGCTGCGCCGGGTGGTGGCCCGGGCGTTCACCGCCCGGGGCATGGAACGGCTGCGGCCGATGGCGGAACGCACGGCGCACCGGATGCTGGACACCATGGAGAAGGCCGGGCCTCCCGGCGACCTCATGGAGCACCTGCACACGCCCTTCCCCATCGCCGTCGTCTGCTTCTTCCTGGGCGCGGACGAGGACGACTGGCACCAGTGGACGGGCAACTCCGAAGCCCTGCTGTCCCAGTCCACGGACGGCGCGCGCAACCAGGCGGCCCGCGCGGCGACCCGCGGCCGGGTCGTCGACCTGCTGCGACGGCGCCGCGACGAGCCGCGGGACGATCTGGCCGGCGTGCTGGCCCAGGCCGCCGAGGCCGGCGAGATCACCGACGACGAGGCCGTCTCCCTGGCCATGGCGGTCTACGTGAGCGGCGGGCACGCGGTGCGCAACAACAGCGGCTCCATGATGTACGCGCTGCTCACCCATCCGGAGCAGCTCGAACAGCTCCACGCCGATCCCGCCCTGCTGCCCAGGGCCGTCGAGGAGCTGTTCCGCTACGTCCCCCACCGCAACGGCGTCGGCATCCCCCGCATCGCCACGCAGGACGTGGAGCTGGGCGGCCATCTGATCCGCGCGGGCGAGGTCGTGTACAACGCCTATGTCGCCGCCAACCGCGATCCCGAGGTCTTCCCCGACCCCGACACGCTGGACTTCCGCCGGGAGGGCCCCGGCCACCTCGCCTTCGGGCACGGCCCGCACTTCTGCCTGGCCGCCCTGATGGCCCGCATGGAGGCCGAGGTCATGATCAGGGCCGTGCTCGACCGGCTCCCCGGCATCCGGCTCGCGGTTCCCGCCGACGAGGTCGAGTTCCAGCGCGAGGGACTCATCCGCGGGCCGCGCACCCTCCCGGTGACCTGGTGGGACACCCGGGGCTAGGTCGCTTTATAGGACAGGCGGGACATCGCGGACACGGCCTAGGGCAGGATCGAGTCGACGTACCCGCCGTCCACGCGCAGCGCTCCCCCGGTGGTGGCCGACGCCTGCTCGGAGCTGAGGTAGACGACCATGTGGGCGATCTCCTCGGGCTCGATCAGCCGCTGCAGCAGGGACTGCGGACGGTACTGCCGCATGAAGGCGCGTTGGGCCTCTTCCCAGGGCAGGTCGCGGTCGACGAGTTCGTACACGAAGTCCTCGACACCGCCCGTGTGGGTGGGCCCGGCGATGACGGAGTTCACCGTCACGCCGGTGCCCGCCGCCTTCTTGGCGAAGCCCCGGCTCACCGCCAGCAGCGCGGTCTTCGACATCCCGTAGTGGATCATCTCCGCGGGGATGGCGACGGCCGAGTCGCTGGCGATGTACTGGACGCGTCCCCAGCCGCGTTCGGTCATGCCCGGCAGGTAGAGCCGGGTGAGCCGTACGGCGGCCAGCACGTTGACCTCGAAGTAGCGGCGCCACTCGTCGTCGGTGATCTCCAGCGGGTCGGCCGTGCCGAAGACCCCGAGGTTGTTGACGAGGACGTCCACCCGGGGCAGCGTCCGCGCCACCTGCTCCGCGCCGTCCTCGCCGGAGAGGTCAGCGGCCACCGGCACCAGATCGGCCCCGGGTACCTCCCGCGCGAGCGCGGCGACGCTGTCGGCCACGCGCCGTTCGTCACGTCCGTTGACCGCCACACGGGCCCCGGCCCGGGCGAGACCGGCCGCGATCGCCGCGCCGATGCCCTGCGTCGAGCCGGTGACCAGGGCGGTGCGTCCTGAGAGATCGATGTGCATGGGTGAGCGGGTTCCCTTTTTCCGGGCCCGGGATGCCTGCCCGCGTCCGTCCGTGCGATCGCCCCTGTGGCCGCGGGCGGCGGATACTCGGTACGTCGGTGGACGCGCGGGCACTCCCGGACGGAAGGGCGCGGCGGATGCGGTCAGCAGCTGTATTCACCTTGCTGGGAAGGGTCCCGGCGTGGCTGCGGGCGCACGACCCCGGGCTCGCCGCCACCCGCCGCGCGGCCCGCACCGCACTGGTGATGCCGGCCCTGTTCGCCCTGTGCGGTCAGGTGTTCCACTCCCCGCCGATGGCGACGTACGCGGCGTTCGGGTCCTTCTCGATGCTGCTGCTGGTCGAGTTCACCGGCCCTGTGGTGCAGCGGCTGCGCGCCCACGTGGGCCTCGCGGTCGCCTGGGCGGTGCTCATCTGCCTGGGCACCCTCGCCGCCCGGCAGGGCGGGGTCGCGGTGGCCGCCACGGTCGTGGTCGCCTTCGTGGTGCTGTTCTCGGGCGTCGTCAGCTCCGTGCTCGCCGGCGCCTCGACGGCGCTGCTGCTCGCCTTCGTGCTGCCGGTGACCACGCCCGCGCCGCTGTCGCAGCTGCCCGAGCGGCTCGCCGGCGCGGGACTCGCCTCGGCCGCCGCGCTGCTCGCCGTCCCGCTGCTGTGGCCCCGGCCCGCCGCCGACCCGCTGAGCGCGCCGGCCGCCCGGGTCTGCCGGGCGGCGGCGGCACAACTGCGCCTGGACACCTCGCACCTGACGGGCGGCACCGGCGCGCCGGACCTGCCGGTGTGCCGGCGGGCCGCCGACGAGACCGCCGCCGCCACGGCCGGGCTGCGCGGCGCCTTCCAGGACACCCCGTACCGGCCCACGGGTCTGTCCGCGGGCTCACGCGCCCTGGTGCGCCTGGTCGACGAACTGACCTGGCTCAGCGCCATCGTGTCGGACAGCGCTCCCCCGCCGGACGGCCATCCGCGCTGCGACCCCGACGCCCGCACGGTGCGGCTGACCGCCGCGTCCGTGCTGGAGCTGACCGCCGACCTGCTGGAGGAGCCGCACGGCGCCCCTCAGGCGCTGCGCGCCCGGACGGCGGAGCTGCGCGAGGCCATGAGCCGCATGGAGCGCGGTGCCACCGCCCGGCTCCCGGTCCATCTGCCCGGCCCGGACACCGAGCCGGAGGTGCTCGCCTTCCTCTCGACCCTGGACCTGTCGTTCCGCGCCCAGGAACTGGGCTTCGCCACCCTCCAGGTCGCGGACAACGTGGATCTGGTGGCGTCGGCGGAACGGCGCAGCTGGCCCGAGCGGCTGCTCGGCCTGGAGCCGGGCGGCCCGGCCCAGCCGCTGGCCGCGGCGCACGAGCGGGCCCTCGCGCACCTGCGGCCCAACTCGGTGTGGCTGCACAACAGCCTGCGCGGTGCGGCCGGTCTGGGCATCGCGGTCGCCCTGGTGCAGCTCACGGGCGTCCAGCACTCGTTCTGGGTGCTGCTGGGAACCCTGTCGGTGCTGCGCTCGAACGCGCTCAGCACCGGGCAGAACGCGGTCCGCGCGCTCGGCGGTACCCTCGTCGGCTCGGTCGTCGGCGCGGTTCTGCTGCAGTTCATCGGCCCTCACGGCACCGCGCTGTGGTTCCTGCTGCCCGTGGCGGTGCTGGTCGCCGGCATCGCACCGGCCGCCGTGTCCTTCGCCGCGGGCCAGGCGGCCTTCACCATCACGCTGGCGATCCTGTTCAACATCGGGCAGCGCCCCGACTGGCACATCGTGCTGCTGCGCCTCCAGGACATCGGGCTCGGCTGCGCCGTCAGCGTGCTCGTGGGCCTGTTCTTCTGGCCGCGCGGTGCGGCGGCCGCCGTGGACAGGGCGCTCGCCGAGGCGTACGCGGGCAGCGCCCGCTATCTCGCCCGGGCCGTCGCGTACGGAGTGCGCCGCTGCGGCGCCCGGCCCTCGACGGCGGACGCCCCGCTGGCGGAGGGGCTGGAGGCGGCGGCCGCGGCGCGCCGGCTGGACGACGCCTTCCGCAGCTTCCTGGCGGAGCGCGGCGCCAAGCCGGTCCCGCTGGCGGACCTGACCACCCTGGTCACCGGCATCGTCGGACTGCGGCTGGCAGCGGACGCGGTGCTCGGGCTGTGGCAGCGGGCGCAGGATCTGCACGCGGGCACGGACCGCGCGGAGGCGCGCCTCGTGCTGCTGAGCACGGCGGCCCGGGTGTCCGACTGGTACCGGGACCTCGCCATGAGCCTGACCGGTCACACCGTCGTCCGCGCGCCCCTGCCGCGCAGTCCCGCGGCCGAGGCCGGTTTGGTCGACTCGGTCCGCAAGGACCTGCGCGACGACGACGGCCGGGCCTCCGACACGGCCGTGCGCATCATCTGGACCGTCGACCACCTCAACGCGGCCCGCAGGCTCCAGCCCGGCCTGGCCGCGGCGGCCGGGCAGGGCGACGGCGCCGCGTGACCCCTGACGCGGATCGCGCGGCGCCCGCCCGGTGGCGCGCCCGGTGGCGCGACCGGCCCGGTCACGCGTCGTCGAGCCGGCGCACGTCCTCCTCGTCCCAGGTCCGGGTGTCACGCGGTTCGACGTACGGCTCCGCGTCCGGCGGATACCCACCCGCGATGGCCCGCTGGCGTACGGTCTCGGCGTCGAACTCCAGGCCGAGCAGGATCGCCAGGTTGCTGATCCACAGCCAGATCAGGAAGACGATCACACCGGCCATGGCGCCGTAGGTCTTGTTGTAGGACGCGAACCCGGCGACGTACAGCGCGAACCCGGCGGACGCCGCCATCCATAGGAACAGGGCGAGGAAGCTGCCCGGGGTGATCCAGCGGAAGCCCTTCACCTTGGCGTTCGGGGCGGCCCAGTACAGGAGCCCGATCATCACGGTGACGAGCAGGACGAGGACCGGCCACTTGGCGATGGACCAGGCGGTCAGCGCGGTGTCGCCCATGCCGATCGCCTGCCCGGCGCGGCGGGCGATGCCGCCGGTGAACACCACGATCAGCGCGCTGATCACTGCGAGCAGCATCAGGACGACGGTGACGCCGACGCGCACCGGCAGGATCTTCCACACCGGCCGGCCCTCGGGCACGTCGTAGACCGCGTTGGAGGCGCGGATGAACGCGGCGACGTAGCCGGAGGCCGACCAGACCGCCAGCACGATTCCGATGAGGGCGAGGACGGAGCCGGTGCCGGCGCTGCCCTGCAGCTGCTGCACGGCACGGGTCAGGATGTCGCGGGCCGGACCAGGCGCGAGGTGCTTGAGGTTGCTCAGCACCCTGTCAGTGGTGGACCTGCCGGTGATGCCGAGCAGGGAGACCAGCACCAGCAGCGCCGGGAAGAGGGACAGCACCGCGTAGTAGGTGAGTGCGGCGGCCCGGTCGGTGAGCTCGTCGTCCTTGAACTCGCGCAGCGCGCCCTTGAGGACCTTGCCCCAGGCCTGCTTGGGGAGCTTGGTGGGCGCGTCGGGAGCCCGCCGCTCCACCTCGGGGCCGGGTCCGGCCTCCTCCGGTGCCGGCACGGCGGGTTCCCGCGCCTTCTCACCCGCGTCGTGGTCCTTGTGCCCTGGGAGATGCAGCTTCGCCATGTCCCCCGGGTACCCCGAGGTGCGAGGCTACGCCGCCCGAAGCGGATTCCGCCCGCACGGAGGCCGGGTCAGGCTCTGAGGGGTGCCGGGGCCGGGCGGGCCACCGGCACCCCGGCGGGGATCAGGCCGCGGTGACGGCGGGCCGGTCCGCTTCGTCCAGCAGGTCGACAGGGGTGGAGCGGGCCCGGGCCACCCGCGAGCGGACCGTGCCCACCGGGCTGCCGCTCGCCGCGTCCGCCGCCGCGTACGGCAGCCCCGCCGGCCCCGTCGGCACCAACGCCTCGCGGCGCTCCCCCGGGCAGCGCGGCCGGCAGGTCGAGCAGGACGACGCCCTCCTCGGACCCGGGCAGGCCGCGGGTCCGGGTCTGGGCCCGTTCCCCGGCCGCCTGCACGACGAGCGGGAGCACGCGCTCACGTCCGGCCAGCGATCACCCGGCGGCGCCGGTCACGGCCGGGCCCGGGGCCAGGGTCCAGCCGGGCACGTGCCGGCCGGACATCAGGGCGTGGCCCGGGGCGGCGAGCGGCACGTACACGACCGCGCACATCGCGGGCCGTGCCGTGCGAGAACACCACCCCGCTGCCATGGCCTCCCATCCTCGCGTCCGGCCAGCGGTCGTCAGGTCTCCTTGCCGTCCTTGTCGTCATATCCAGTCGCCCCGTATCCCGTTGCCTCGTGTCCCGGTGTCGTCACGCCTTGCTGTCGTTGTGCCTTGCTGTCATTTCCCCCCGCTGTCGTCGTGGCTCATGGTGTCGTCGTGGCCCGCTCGGCGCGGGCGCTACCGGCCGGCCAGGCTGGTCTTGGGGCCGCGGTCGCCCGCCGGCCCGCCGTCCGGCACCGGATCGGGCGCGCCGCCGGGTACGGTCGCGAGGCGGGGCAGCAGGCAGGTCCAGAACTCCACCATGCGTTCCTTCGGCAGCCAGTCCCGCTCGCGGCTGCCGAGCACCTCGAAACCGACCGTCGCGGCCACCACGGCGCCGGCCACACAGTCGGCCGACAGGCCGTCCGCCAACTCCCCGTCCTCCTGCGCCCGCACGACGATCTCGCGGACCCAGCCGTGCCACGAGTCCAGCACCGTGGCGCCGCCGTCCCGTGCCGGGTCACCGCCCAGCGTGAACCCGGCCCGCATGACGGGGTCGGCCGCCAGCGCGACGACCAGCCGGCGGATCGCGGCCACGAGCGCCCCGAGGGCGCTGCCGTCCGTGGCACGACAACTCCCCGTCATCTCTTCCACGGTGCGCGCGGCCGTGCTCTCGATCTCACCGGCCAGGGCGTCCTTGCTGGGGAAGTGGAAGTGCAGCGCGCCGGCGCTCACCCCGGCGCGCCTGCTGATCGCGGGCAGGGAGGCGCGGGCGTATCCGTCATGGGCGAAGGCCTCCGCAGCCGCGCGGATGAGGGCCTGCCGGGTGCGAGCCGCCCGTACCTGCTTGACCATAAGGCTTCCCTTCTCGGCCGCTGACGGGCCTCTAACCGCATGTTCAGTATGTTTACGAGGGTCCGGTGCGGCAAGGGCCGACGCGGCGACGGACGGAAAACACCGGTGAACGCGCGAAACGCCCCGCCGGCAAGGCGGTTGAGCCTTCCGGGGCAAGGGCAAACCGCGTGCCTGGTTTGGCGGTCGGGTGGGCGAATCCGCCGTGAACGCGCGGAAGTCCGCCGCCCCGGGCGGGCGGCGGACTTCCGGACGGTGCCCTCGCCCGCTTCCTCAGGACGCGGCGGGACGCAGCACGACGGGCAGCGAGCGGAATCCGTTCAGCATGAAGGTCGGCAGGGGCGCCAACTCCTCCGGAGCGCAGGCGAGTTCCGCCTCGGGGAACGTGTCGAAGAGCCGGGACAGGGCGGAGGCGGCCTCGATCTCACCGAGCGGCGCGCCGAGGCAGCGGTGCGGTCCGTGGCCGAAGCCGAGGATGTCGCGGTCGGTGCCGCGCAGCAGGTCGAAGCGGTGCGCGTCGGAACCGTGCCGGTCCGTCTCGTGGCCGCCCGCGGCGAAGTTGACGAGGATGCAGTCGCCCTTGCGGATGCGCACCCCGTCGAGGTCGATGTCCTCGACGGCGAACCGCATGGGCGCGTACGCGCCCGGCGTGTGCACCCGCATGGTCTCGGCGACCACGTCCGCCCAGGTCGCCCGGCCCGCGCGCAGGTGCGCGAGCTGCTCGGGGTGGGTCAGCAGCGCGCCGGCCGCGTTGGTGATGAGGGTGGCGGTGGTGTCCTGCCCGGCGGCGATGAACATGAAGAGGGAGCCGAGCAGCTCGTCCTCGGTGAGCCGGTCGCCCTCGTCCCGGGCCGCGATGAGCGAGCTGGTGAGGTCGTCGCCCGGCCGCTCCCGCTTGGCCTTCACCAGGGCGGCGAGCCGCCCGAACGCCTCGAGGCGCGCGGCCTCCATCTCCGCACCCGTGACGGTGGAGCTGAACACGGTGCTGAGCGCCGCGGACAGGGCGTCCGTCTCGGCGCCCCTCGGGACGCCGAACAGCTCGCAGATGACGCGCAGCGGCAGCACCTCCGCGTACGAGGTGCGCAGGTCGACGGGCACACCGGGCGGCAGGGCGGCCAGCTCGCCCAGCAGTTCGGCCGACAGCTCCTGCACCCGGGGGCGCAGCGCCTCGGAACGCCGTGCGGTGAACGCCCCCGCGATCAGCCGGCGCAGCCGGGTGTGGTGCTCCCCGTAGGCGAAGAGCATGTTCTCGTTCGCCACCCACGGGTAGAGGGGCCACTCCTCGGTTATCTTCCCCTCGATGAACGGCGGCCAGTGCAGCCGGGCGCTGCGCGAGACCCGCGGGTCGGTCAGCAGTTGCTCCACGTAGCGCTGCCGCACGACGGCCCAGGCGAGCACCCCTCCGGGCAACTCCACCTGGACGGCCGGGCCTTGGGCGCGCAGGTGCGCGGCCTCCGCCATGTGGTCCTGGCCCGTGAGGTCCAGGGCGTAGGGGCAGGCGGTCTTCTCCATCGGTGTGCTCCCTGGGTCGGTCCTGCATCACGGTGTGGCGTGGCGACGTGCCCATGGCAGCGATGTCCGCGCCGCGGCGCCCGGCGGGTGCCGGCGACCGTGGCCCGCGGTCGGGACCGGTTCAGCCGGCGGCCGGAGCCTCTTCCGGGTCCAGGCGCAGCTCCATGGCTTCCTCGTAGACGCGCCTGCCCCGGTCGACCGACATGTCCAGGCGGACTAGCACCGCGGGGACGGCGATGCTGGTCATCAGGTGCCGGTAGAGGTCGACCACCCGTTCCGTCAGGTCCGCGTGGTCGTCCATGATCTTGGACAGCACCTGTGCCCCGGTGAACGCGGCGACGAACGCCTTCGCCGCGGTCGCGACGTCGACCTGGGGCAGCACTTCCCCGTTCGCCTTGGCACGCTCGAGGAGCGCGGCGTTGTGCTCGACCCAGGAGGCCATCGGCACCCGGCGGTCCAGCCCGTCGTGCGGTGAGCCCTGGTCCACGGTGAGGCGGATGCTGCCGCGCACCAGGGCGTCGCCGGAGCCGAGCAGGTGCGCGAGGAGGAATCCCGAGTCCAGCCCCTCCTGAAGCACCAGTTCCCGCGGCGGCAGCTCCGGCACGGACTTCAGCTGGTCGGTCAGCACCGCCTGGGCGAGCTGCTCCTTGGAGGCGAAGTGGAAGTAGAGGGCGCCCTTGGTGACATGGGCCCGCTGGAGGATCTCCGAGATGGTCGCGGCCTCGTAGCCGACGTCGGCGAACACGTCGGCGGCTGCGATCAGGATGTTGCGCCTCGTCCTGATCGCTCGCTCCTGCAGGGCCACGGCACTTCCTCCGCACTGGCTTCACGAACCCGTCGGCCCCGAAAAGAAACCGACAGGTACGTATCCTGCCACCCGGGTAGATGCCCTTTCAAGCATGCGAGAGCCCCCTCCCTCCCCCAGCGCACGCGGACGGCCGAGCCGTCGCCGAGGGCCACAATAAAACCTGTCGCCCGGTATCTCAACGCCCATGAGGCAGTTCCGCGCCGCCGCCGAGGTGCCCGCCGAGGACCGGAGTTGAGCAAGTCGCGCCTTTCCGAGGTCGTTGAGGCATCGGCAAGGCACCATTGTTCGGCCACCGTTGGCAGAATTTTGGCTTGATTAGAAAACCGGGAGGTCCGTATCTTCTCGTTCCACGCATTACCGCACGCATCCCTATCCTTCCGGATCCGCGACTATGGGAGAGGGTCATGACCCTTCTGACGCCCTTGGTAAATCTCTCCTCCGTGCCGGAGTCCGGGCACTACGGCGGGTATGAGGTGCTTCGTCCGGCCGGGTACCCGGCGGACGGTCCGGCTCCCGCGGCCGGCGGCCCCGCCGCCGACGATGCCGCCGCCGACACCGCCGTCGGCACCGTCGCCGAGTTGACCCGGCTCCTGTTCGACGGCGAGGACCGGGAGCGCAGTCATGGCATCTGGCGCGACCTCATCTCCAAGGACACCTTCCGCCACCGCCCCGGGCTCGCCGCCGGGGAACGGATCGGGCTGTCCTACGAGTTGCTGCGGCTGGTGAACGACACGGCCGGCGACGCGGAGCGGCTGGCCGACGACCCGCGACTGCTGGCGGCGCTGCACGAGTGGGCGGCGATCGTGGACGGCGGCGGAGGGCTGTGCACGGTGGCGAGCATCCACTACAACCTGTTCCTCGGCAGCCTGCTCGACCACGGGGGCGCGGCGGCCCGGGACCTCTCCGACTTCACGAGCCTGCGCCGCACCGGCACGTTCCTGTGCACGGAGCTCGACCACGGCAACGACGCCTCGGCCCTGGAGACCACCGCCGAACTGGACCCGGTCACCGGGGGCTTCGTGCTCCACACCCCGCACGAGGGCGCGCAGAAGTTCATGCCCAACACCAGCCTCACCGGCGGCCCGAAGAGCGCGGTGGTGGCCGCCCGGCTGATCGTCGAGGGGCGGGACGAGGGTGTCTTCCTGTTCCTGACGCCGCTCAGCGACGAGAGCGGCCTGCTGCCCGGGGTCCGGGTGCGGCGGCTGCCACTGCGCACCGGCGCCCCGGTGGACCACTGCCTGACCGCGTTCGACCGGGTGCCGCTGCCGCGCACCGCCCTGCTGGAGTCCGAGCACGGCCGCCTGGACGCCGACGGCCGCCTGCACAGCAGCCTGGGCAACCGGCGCAAAAGGTTCCTGCGGTCCATCGGCCGGGTCACCATGGGCAAGCTGTGCATGAGCGGCGCCGCCGTCGGCGCGACCCGCGCGGCACTCGCCCTGGCGGTGCGTCACGGCGACCTCCGGCAGGTCAGCGGGCCGCGCGCGGGCGAGCGCGTCCCGGTCAACGCCCACCGCCCGCACCACGCGCGGCTGCTGAAGGGCCTGGCGACGGGCTACGCCATGACCTTCCTGCACCGCTCCGCGCTCGTCCGCTGGGCCGCCGAGCACACCGGCCCGGACACCGGGCGGCGGGCGGAGACGGAGCGGCTCGTGGCGATCGCCAAGGGCTGGATCACCTGGCAGGCACGGGACATCGCCGTAGAGTGCCGGGAACGCTGCGGCGCGCAGGCCCTGTTCGCGGCCAACGGCCTGTCCGAGTTCCCGCACTACATCGAGGGCACCATCACGGCCGAGGGCGACAACCTGGTGATCTGGGTGAAGGCCGCCGCCGAGATGCTCTTCGAGCACCAGCCGGCCCGGCGGGAGCCCGAACCGCCCGGTGACGTGGCACGGTTGGCCGACCCCCGGCATCTGCTCGGGCTGCTGGCCCGGGCCGAGGCCGTCTGGCAGGACCGGGCCCGGACGGCGCTGCGCCAGGGGCCCTCGGGGGATCCGGTGGAACGGTGGAACGGCGCGTCCTCCGCCGCCCTGGAGATGGTCGCGGTGCACGCCCGGCTGCGGGCGGCCGAGGCATTCCTCGACGCGGCCGCCGCGGCGCGGCGCCCCGAGGCCCGCGCCCTGCTGGAGCGGCTGTGCCTGCTGTTCCTGCTGGAGCAGGTCGGCGGGCACACGGGCGACCTGCTGGCCGACGGGCACATGTCCGCCGACCAGGTGCGCGCCCTGCCCGGGTTCCTGGACGACGTGCTGCGTGACCTCGCGCCGCGGATGACGGACCTGGCCGAGGCGTTCGACCTGCCCGGCGCCTATCTGGACGGGATCCCGCTGGCCGGGTCCGGCCGCGTCCGGCTCACCGACCAGGTCACCGCCGAGGAGCCGTCCGGCTACGGCCCCGCGCGGTAGCCGGGAGCGGCGGCGGCCTCCCGCGGCAGCCGGGGCGGCTGCGGCGGGAGGCCGCAGCCGGGGCGGCTGCGGCCTCGAACCGACAGCCGGGGCCGACCGCGGCCCCACGCGGCGGCCCGGGCCGGCGGCCCGCCTCCCCGCGACAGCCGGGGCCGACGGCGCTCTCCGCACGGTCAGGGGTGCGCGATGCCGTCGATCCAGGACGTGAGGCGCTCGCCCTGCGCGGTCATGATCGCCGGATCGCGCAGGGTGTGGGTGAGGACGGACATGCCCTGGTAGGCGGCGACCAGCTCGACGGCGAGGCCGCGGGCGTCGGGCCGGCCCAGCTCGCCGAACTGGCCCTCGACCCAGTCGATCAGGGCCCGCATGACCTCGCCCGCCGCCAGGTCCGGGCCGTCGTCGCGCTTGTCGAGTTCGGTGGCCAGGGTGCCGAAGGGGCAGCCGTACCGGGCCGCCCTCTCGCGCTCCTCGACCCAGCCGCCGATCAGGGCCTTCAGCCGGTCGGCCGGGCCGGGGAGCGCCTCCAGGCGGCCGGTGAGCGCGGTGAGCCCGTCGCGGTGCGCCTGTACGGCCGCCTCGACCAACCGGTCCTTGGTCTTGAAGTAGTAGTAGACGTTCCCGACGGGCACGTCCGCGACGCGGGCTATGTCCGCGAGGGTGGTCTTCTCCACACCCTGCTCGTGGAAGACCCGTACCGCCGCCTCGACCAGGCGTTCCCGCTTGCCGCCCCGCCGGGCCCGCCCGTGGGCCGCGCGCACCGCACCTGTTTCTGAGTCAGTCACCTGACTAAGGATAGACATCAACCCCGGAAGCGCCTACCGTAGCGATTTAGTCAGTCAACTGACTAACAGGGATCCACGGACTCACAGGGGAGACATCATGATCGTGGTGACGGGCGGGACGGGGAACGTGGGACGGGCTCTGGTGGCGGAACTCGCCGACGCGGGCGAGGCGGTCACCGCCGTGGCCCGGCGCATCACCCCCGCGGACGTCCCGCCGGGCGTACGGACGGTCGCCGCCGACCTCGGACGCCCGGCCGGGCTCGCCCCCGCGCTGGAGGGAGCGACGGCGCTGTTCCTGCTGGTGGCGGGGGACGATCCGGAGGGCATCCTGAAACAGGCCGCCGCGGCCGGGGTCCGCGAGGTGGTCCTGCTGTCCTCGCAGGGGGTGGGCACCCGGCCGCACAGCTACGCGCACGCCGCCCGCTTCGAGGCGGCCGTCGCCGGCTCGGGCCTGCGCTTCACCGTGCTGCGCTCCGGCGGCATGGCCTCCAACGCGCTCGCCTGGGCCGAACCCGTACGGCGGCACCGCACCGCCGCCGCACCCTTCGCCGACGTGGCGCTGCCCTTCGTCGACCCGGACGACGTGGCGCGGGTCGCCGCCACCGTACTGCGCGAGGACGGGCACGACGGTGTCACGTACACCCTGACCGGGCCCGCGGCCACCACGCCCCGGCAGCGGGCCGCCGCCCTCGCGGACGCCATCGGCGAGCCGGTGACCTTCGTGGAGCAGACCCGCGAGGAGGCCCGCGCGCAGATGGCGCGGTTCATGCCGGAAGCCGTGGTGGAGGGGACCCTCGCCATCCTCGGCGAGCCGACCGCCGACGAGCGGACGGTCACCGACGACGTGCGGCGCGTCCTCGGCCGGCCGGCGACCCCGTTCGCGGCCTGGGCGGCACGCAACGCGGCGGCCTTCCGCTGACCCGGAGGAGGCGGGGGCGTCCTCCGTGAGCGGCCGTGCCCGGCACGGCGCTCACGGGATGTCCTGCTCGGCCCAGATGACCTTGCCCTCCGCCGTGTAGCGGACGCCCCAACGGTGGGTGAGCCGGGCCACCAGGTAGAGTCCGCGGCCGCCCTCGTCGGTGCTGCGGGCGTGCCGCAACCGGGGGGCCGTACTGCTGCCGTCCGCGACCTCGCAGGTCAGGCGGGCATCGCGGAGCAGCCGTAGCCGGATGGGCGGTGCGGCGTAGCGGACCGCGTTGGTGACGAGTTCGCTGACGATGAGCTCCGTCGTCATGGCCAGCTCGGCCAGCCCCCAGGCCATCACCTGGCGGGTCGCCTCCGCCCTGACCCGTCCGACGGCGGACGGGTCGGCCGGCACCTCCCACGAGGCCACCCGGTCCGCGTCCAGGACGTGGGTGCGGGCCAGCAGCAGGGCGATGTCGTCGGGCTGCGGCACGGGCACCAGCCGCCGCACCGCCGAGGCGCACAGCGAGGGCAGGTCGGTTCCGGTCCCGGCCAGCACCTCGCCGAGCCGGGCCATTCCGGACTCCACGTCGTGGTCGGCGCCTTCGATGAGCCCGTTGGTGTAGAGCCCGAACAGGCTGTTCTCGGCCAACTCGATCTCGGCGGCCTCGAAAGCCATGCCGCCGAGCCCGAGCGGCGGCCCGGCGGGGATCTCCGGGAACCGGGCGGGTTCGCCGGGTGCGACGACGACGGGAGGCGGGTGTCCGGCCCGGGCCATGGCGCACCGCCGGGTGGCGGGGTCGTAGACGGCGTAGAGGCAGGTCGCGCCGATGAAGGTCGCGGTGCTCCTGGTGGCCGCGTCGCGGTCGGCCTCCTCGTCGCTCAGCCGGAGCACCAGGTCGTCGAGGTGGGCGAGCAGTTCGTCGGGGGGCAGCTCCATGTCGGCGAGGGTCTGCACCGCCGTCCGCAGCCGCCCCATGCTCGCCGCCGCGGTGATGCCGTGGCCCACCACGTCGCCGACGACGAGTCCCACCCGCGCGCCGGACAGCGGGATGACGTCGAACCAGTCGCCGCCGACCCCGTCGGCCGGGTCGGCCGGGAGGTAGGCGGAGGCGACGTCGACGGCCGTCCCGCCGGTGAGGGCGTGCGGCAGCAGACTGCGCTGGAGGGTGACCGCCGCGGTGTGCTCCCTGGTGTAGCGGCGGGCGTTGTCGACGCACACCGCCGCGCGTGCCACCAGTTCCCGGGCGAGCAGCACGTCGTCGGGGCCGAACGGGACGGGGTTGAGCGAGCGGGCGAAGGTGGTGACGCCGAGCGTGGTGTTGCGGGCCCGCATCGGGACCGAGATCAGCGAGTGCAGGCCGAACTCGCGCACGCGGGCCGCGCGTTCCGGCTGTCCGACCGGCCACCAGGAGTCGGCGGAGTCGAGCAGCGGAACGAGGACGGGCTCGCCGGCGAGGAAGCGGTCGACGTCCTTGGGCGGCGGCAGGAAGTCCACCGCGTCGCCGATCCGTGCCACCGCCTCCGGACAGCCCTCCCGCACCGACCGCATGCCCGCCCGGCGCATCGCCGGCCAGACGGGCGCCGGTCCCGCGTCGTTCAGCCAGGCTCCGTGCCCCTCGCTGCTGAACACCGGTTCCAGCAGGTCGACGATGACGAAGTCCGCGAGGCGGGGCACCGAGAAGTCGGCGAGTTCCTGTGCGGTGCGCGGCACGTCGAGGCTTCTGCCGATGTCCGTGCCCGCTTCGTTGACCAGCGACAGCAACTGGCGGGCGGTCCAGCGCTCGGTGACGTCCGTGACCATGTAGCAGACACCGGTGACGGCGCCGTCGCCGTCCACCAGGGGGAAGAAGGACGTGGAGTAGGCGCGCCGGCGGTGCGGGTCGGCCCAGCTCCAGCCGGTGTACTCGTAGTCGTTCACCGGGGTCCGTGTCGCCAGCACCTTGCGCATCAGGTCCTCGAGGGTCTCCGGTTCGAGGCCGGGGAGCACTTCACCGAGCCGGCGCCCGAGCCGCTGCTCCCTGGGCACACCGCCGAAGCGCTCCAGCGTGTCGTTCAGCCAGACGTAACGCAGGTCGAGGTCCACGACCGCCATACCCACCGGTGACCTGGTGAGGAACCCGTCGAGGACCGACTGGCCCATCGTCCACGGCCGGCGCTGCTCCCGTGCCGAGACGAGGAAGCACTCCTTGCCGCCGATGCCGAAGGCAGGCGAGACCCGGAGATCCACCTCGAGGCGGCGGCCGTCCCGGTGCCGCAGGGCGAGCCGGCCGCTCCACCCCGTTCCGCCCCGGCACCGCTCGGCGATGGCGGCGACACGGGCCGGGTCGCCGGGGCCGGCGCCCAGACGCGCGACCGGGCGTCCTACGACCTTCGCCGCGGGGTGCCCGAGCAGGGCCTCCGCACCCGGGGTCCAGCCGATCACGACACCGTCCGCCGAGACGACCGCGGCCGCGTCCGTGGACGCGTCGAGGAGCGCACGCGCCTCCTCGGGGCTGGACGCGTGCGGGCCCTTGTGCGCAGGTTCCATCGGCCTCCGTCCTCCGTCCCTCCCATGGTCCCGCCAGTCCGCCCGGCGCGCACGGTCCGTCCCTGCGGTTGGGGCGGGAGCGGCGCCGGATGCAGCATGGAGGTACGACGAGACGGTGGACCAGCGGTCATGGGGGCTCCGGCAGGCGGCCGTACCGGCGCGGACGGCCGGGCGGCCGGTGGAGGTGGAACTGGCATGACAGTGGACTCCCTGCCCGCGGGTGACGACGAGCACAGCCCCGAGTCGCCCCGGCCGACCGGCCTGCTGGACGTGTTGAGCGTGGCCGCCGTGGCGCTCGACACCACCGGGCGCGTCGTCTTCTGGACCCCGCAGGCCGAGGAACTCTTCGGGTACACCGCCGAGGACGTCCTCGGGAAGTACGCGGCGCAGATGCTGATCCGCCCGGAACACGTGCAGGCCGTGGTGAGTCTGTTCACGGAGGTGCTGGAGACCGGCCGCGGCTGGGCGGGCGCCTTCCCGATCCTGCACAAGGACGGCAGCAGCCGGCTGACGGAGTTCCGCACCATGCGGCTGCTGGACGACGTGGGGGACGTCTACGCCCTGGGGATCGCGGCCGACCACTCCGCGCTCCAGCGCGTCGAGACGGATCTGGCGCTGTGCGAGCGGCTGATCAACCAGTCCCCGATCGGGCTGGCCCTGCTGGACCCGGAACTGCGCTACCTGCTGGTCAACCCGGCGCTGGAGCGGATCGACGGCATCCCGGCCGAGGAGCACATCGGCAAGCGGCTCGCGGAGGCCGTGCCGTTCCTCGACGTCAACACCGTGGAGTCCGCGCTGCGTCAGGTGCTCACCACCGGCACCCCGCTGCTCGACCAGTACCACGTGGGCCGTCCGCCGGTCGACCCGGACCAAGAGCACGCCTGGTCGCTGTCCCTGTACCGGCTGGAGGACCCGGGCGGCCGGGTGCTCGGCGCGGCCGCGTCGCTGGTGGACGTCACCGAGCGGCACCACGCGGCCGCCGAGGCGGACCGGGCGCGGCGCCGGCTGGCGCTGATCGCCGACGCCTCCACCCGCGTCGGCACCTCGCTGGAGGTGGAGCAGACCGCCCGCGAACTCGCCGACATCTGCGCGCCGGTGCTCGCGGACGTGGTCGCCGTCGACGTCCTCGACCACGCGCTGGCCTTCCGCCGCGTCCGCCGCCCGGAGAACGGTCCCGAGCTGTTCCGCGCCCTCGCCCTCAAGGCCGCCCATCCCACGGTGGCGCTGCGCGCCGCCGATCCGCCCGGGGACCTCGCGGCCTACGACGGCGACCGGCTGGTCACCCTGTGCGTGCACACCGGCCGCCCGGTCCTGGTGCGTCACGTCGGCGCCCGGGACCTGCCGCGCATCGCGCGGGACGCCGAGGCGGGTGTGCTGCTGGCCCGGGCCGGTGTGCACTCGTACCTGGCGGTGCCGCTGATCGCGCACGGCGAGGTGCTCGGCGCCCTCGACCTCAAACGCACCCGCAATCCGCTGCCCTTCGACGAGGACGACGTCGTGCTGGCCGCCGAACTGGCCGGCCGTGCCGCCGTGGCCATCGACAACGCGCGCTGGTTCCAGAGCGTGCGCAACACCTCGCTCACCCTGCAGCGCAGTCTGCTGCCCGACCACTCACCGCACCACACCGGCCTCGAACTGGCCTCCCGCTACCAGCCGGCCCAGGCCACCAGCGAGGTCGGGGGCGACTGGTACGACGTGATCCCGCTGGCGGACGACAAGACCGCCCTGGTGGTGGGCGACGTCATGGGCAACGGCATCGACGCCGCGGCCACCATGGGCCGGCTGCGCACGGCGACATGCGCGTACGCGGACCTGGACCTGGAACCCGCCTCGGTGCTCCAGCACCTGGACAAGATCACCTGCGATATGGAGCACTACATCGTCACGTGCCTCTACGCGGTCTTCGATCCGCACACCGGGCGGTGCACCATCGCCAACGCCGGGCACATGCCGCCCGCGCTCGCGCGGCCCGGCCGGCCGGCCACCCTGCTGGACCTGCCCCCCGGGGCGCCGCTCGGGGTGGGCGGCATCGCGTTCGAGGCCACCACGACCGAGCTGGCCCCGGACGACCTGCTGGTCCTGTACACCGACGGGCTGGTGGAGACGCGGCAGCACCCCATCGACGACCGGCTCGCGGTGCTGCTCGGCTTCCTGGACGAGCCCGCCCGGCCGCTGGAGCAGACGTGCGACCTCCTTCTGTACGGGCTGCGCCATCCCGACGACCACGACGACGTGGCGCTGCTCGTCGCCCGGGCCCTGTGACGCGGGGCCGCGGCCATCCGCGTGGTGGGGGCCGCCCGTCGGTGCGACGCTGGGTGGAGAGTGTCCCAGGGAGCGGAACCCAGGAGGGCCGATGGGACGGGACGTCCCGGCGCTCGTCTTCACCCGCGAGGACCGCCGCCGATACCGGATCAAGATGCAGGAGTGCCTCGACGTCTTCGCGCAGATGCTGCGCGAGTCGCGGTTCGAGGCCGAGCGACCCACGGTCGGTCTGGAGATAGAGCTGAACCTGGTCGACGACGACGCCGAGCCGGAGATGCGCAACACCGACGTGCTCCAGGCGATCGCGGACCCCGCCTGGTCCACCGAACTGGGCCGGTTCAACCTGGAGATCAACGTGCCGCCCCGCGCGCTGACGGAGGGCGGTCCCGACGCGTGGGAGTCCGAGATACGCGCGGCGCTCAACCACGCGGACGAGCGGGCCAGGTCGGTGGACGCGCGGCTGGTCATGGTGGGCATCCTGCCCACCCTGCGCCAGGCGGACATCGGGGAGGGGTCGTTGTCCGAGAACCCCCGTTACCGGCTGCTCAACGACCAGGTCTTCGCGGCGCGCGGCGAGGACCTGCGGATCGAGGTGGACGGCACCGACCGGCTGCGGACGTACGCGGACACGATCACCCCGGAAGCCGCGTGCACGAGTACGCAGTTCCACCTCCAGGTGTCCCCGGACAACTTCGCCGCCTACTGGAACGCGGCGCAGGCCATCGCCGGGGTGCAGGTCGGGCTGTCGGCCAACTCGCCCTTCCTGTTCGGCAAGGAGCTGTGGCACGAGACCCGCATCCCCCTGTTCGAGCAGGCGACCGACACCCGCTCGGAGGAGATCAAGGTGCAGGGGGTGCGGCCGCGGGTGTGGTTCGGGGAGCGGTGGATCAACAGCGTCTTCGACCTGTTCGAGGAGAACCTGCGCTACTTCCCGGCCCTGCTGCCCCTGTGCGACGAGCAGGACCCGGCGGAGACCCTGGACCGCGGGGACGTGCCCGAGCTGTCCGAACTGACTCTGCACAACGGCACGATCTACCGCTGGAACCGGCCGGTCTACGCCATCGCCCACGACAAGCCGCACGTCCGCGTGGAGAACCGGGTGCTGCCCGCCGGGCCGACGGTCGCGGACACCCTAGCCAACGGCGCCTTCTACTACGGTCTGACCCGGGCCCTGGTGGAGGAGGACCGTCCGGTGTGGTCGCGGATGTCGTTCGCCGCGGCCGAGGAGAACCTGCACACGGCGGCGCGGCACGGCATCGAGGCGCGGCTGTACTGGCCCGGGATGGGCGAGGTGCCGGTGCCCGAACTGGTGCTGCGGCGGCTGCTGCCGCTGGCGCACCGGGGTCTTGAGCACTCAGGCATGGACGCGGCATGGCGGGAGCCGCTGCTCGGCATCATCGAGCAGCGCTGTGTCAACGCCCGCAACGGGGCGGTGTGGCAGAAGGAGATGTTCCACCGCATCGAGGCCACCAGCCATGCCGGCCGCCACGAGTCGCTGCGACGGATGACGGAGCTCTACATCGACTACATGCACCTCAACGCCCCCGTGCACACCTGGCCGGTCGACTGACCGGGACGGTCCACGGGACTCCCGGCCGGCCGGAGTGCGGGACCGCCGGGTGACCGGGCACCGTCCTTGACCGCTCCGGGTCGCCGAGCGGGTCCTGCCGACGGTTACGGGCCGGGCCCGCGGCTGAGTCGTAGTCAGGCGGGGTCAGGCGGGCCGCTGCTCGTCCCGCCGGGGTTCGTCCTCCTCCGCGCTCTCCCCCACGGCTGTCCCGGCGGCCGTGTCGGCGGCCCGGTCGCCGACGGGCCGCGGGGTGCCGGCAGGACGCCGTACGACGAGGTCGCGCACCTCGTAGGACATCTCGGTCGTCTGCGCGGTGGGCCGGGGGTGGTAACGCCCGGCGCTCACCGAGAGGTTGACGATGAGGTGGGCCCGCCAGTCGCGGCCGACGCCCCGGGTGTCGGCGAAGGCCCGCACGCCGTTGACCCACCAGACCACGGAGCGGACGCCGAACTCGGTGCGCAGGTCGACCCAGGCCCCGGGGCGCACGGCGGGGTCCTGGTAGTAGTCGCCGGCGCCGCGCACGTGGTTGGTGAACTCCAGCAGGTCGGGGTTGTCGGGGTGGTACTCGAACACGTCGATCTCCTGGCCGCCGTCCCGCCAGGTCCAGATGGCCGGCCAGGCACCGAGCTGCCGGGGCAGCCGTACCCGGGCCTGGAGGACGTCCCCGGAGCGGACCATGAAGCCCTGCCGGCTCCCCTCCGTGGTCAGCAGTCCCGTGTTCCACCTCCCGTCGGGGCGCCGCCTGGCCCGGAAGACACCGGAGCGGCTGTAGTCGGCGTCGGCCACGAGGTGGTCCAGTTTGTCGTCGCCCGGGTTCTCCGGGCCGCCGTCGGGATACGCCCACGAACGGCCCGCGACCCACTGGGCCGGCGACGCGAAGTCCGCGGTGAACACCACGTCGGAGCCGGAGGGCGGGCGTGGAGCCGGGAGCGGGTCGCCCGGCGGAGGAATGTGCATGACCGATGTCTCACCGGCAGGGCCGCGGCCATGCGTCCCGGGGCGAACATGGCCGCGGGAACGACCCGTGTGAGTGAACCGGCCCCCGGACGCGGCCGGTCAGCCCTCGGCGAGCACGAGGACGAGCGGGATGCCGTGGCACGGCACAAGACGCATCCCGTCGTGGACGGCCGGCCTCGCCTCCGCGAGCACCTCTCCGAAGTCCGGGCCCCGGGTGAGGGAGCCGGCCAGGTGCGCGGGGTCGGCGGAGGCGGCGACCCGGCCCCGGGCGTTCACCAGCCGGGCGGGCCGGGACAGCCGCCGCAGCAGCGGCAGGACGGCCGCCTCGAAGTGCCGCAGGTACACGTCGGCGGCGGCCACACCGGCGAACCGGCCCTGGAACCACACCGGTTCGGACAGCGTGAGGCTGTACTCGTCGGAGCAGAGGTAGTCGACGTACGGTCCGGCCACGGCCCGGCGTCCGGTGTCCCGGGGCAGCGCGAACCAGTCCCAGTGCGTGTAGTCGGAGTACGCGGACTGGCCGGGGTCGAGGTCGAGGAGGAGCGGGCGTACGTCGCCGTCGGCGCCGGACTGCCACCACTCCAGCCAGGCGGGCACGTCGGTGAGCAGGCCGGGGGCGGCCACGAAGCCGGCGCCGGAGACCAGTTCCCCGGAGGTGAGGCGCAGGTGCAGGCCCGGGCGCAGGGCGGCGAGGTCGGCGCTGGCGGGCCGGCGCCCCGCGGCGGCCACCCGGTCGAGCAGGGCCGTCGTGTCGGCGCGGGTGGCGGCGACCGCGTCGAAGACCGCTTCCAGCGCGCCGCCCACCTGCGCGGCCACCCATGGCTCCGCTTCCGTGTCGGGGGTGGCGAGCCCGGAGCTGACGCCCATGGTGTCCTCCAGCGGACGGGAACCTGGACGCGGCGCGGTCAGAGGGTCAGGCGTACGGCGACGAGCCGCGCCGTCGACTCCCTGACGCACCGCTCGGCCAGCGTGCCGGCCGTTTCGTGGGCCCCATCTTGCACGGCCGAGATCACGGCACGGTGACGTTCCGCAACTTCTTCACGACATGTGTCGTCGGCGAGGACGAGGCACAGCAGCGGGCCCACCTCGCTCTGCAGGGACACCTGTTCGCGGGTCAGCCGGGCGGACTGGGCGGCGGCGGCGAGTTCGACGTGGAACCGGCCGTACAGGCGGCTGCGGCCCGGCGCGTCCACGGCCCGTGCCAGCTCCTCGGCCGTGCGGCGGAGTTGGCGGAGGTCCCCGGGTTCGGTGCGCTGGGCGGCGAGGCGGGCGGCGGCGCCGGAGAGGGCGGCCCAGTGGTCGCCGAGGTCGCGCAGTTCCTCGGTGCTCCAGCCGCGCAGCCGGGCCCTGAGCCGGTCGTCGGCGGGGGCCTCGGGCAGGGAGACGAAGCTGCCGCCGCCGCGGCCCCGACGGGTGGTGACCAGGCCCTGCTGCCGCAGCGCCATGAGCGCCTCGCGCAGGGTGACCGTGGAGACCCCGAGCTGTCCGGCCAGTTCGCTCTCGCCGGGGAGCTGCTCGCCCTCGACCAGCAGGCCCAGTTCGATGGCGTCGCCGATGCGGCGGACGACCGCGTCCACGCGGGCCCGGTTGTCCACCGGGCTGAAGACGGCTCTGCGCGCGCCGCCCTCCATCTCGTTCTGCCTCACGGCCACCACCTCGTGCGTTGACTCAAGCTTTACCCTAAAGGACTCTTGAGCTTTGAACTATGACTTCATATGTTTATGTTCAACGTTCAGCGCGCCAGAAAGGTTCCCGCATGGAGGGAAGTGCGGTCCGGCTGCAGGATCTGCGGAAGTCGTTCGGAGAGACGGACGCCGTGGCCGGAGTCGACCTGGAGATCCGGGACGGCGAGTTCTTCTCGATGCTCGGCCCGTCCGGCTCCGGGAAGACCACGGTCCTGCGGCTCATAGCCGGTTTCGAGACGCCCACGGCGGGCCGGATCGAACTCGCCGGTCAGGAGGTCACCGGGCTGGCCCCGTTCGAACGCGATGTGCACACGGTCTTCCAGGACTACGCCCTGTTCCCGCACATGACGCTGGAGCAGAACGTCGCCTACGGCCTCAAGGTGCGCAAGGTGCCCAAGGCCGAGCGCCTGGTGCGGGCCCGCAAGGCACTCGCCGAGGTGCGGCTCGAGGGCTACGGCCAGCGGCGCCCCGCCCAGCTCTCCGGCGGGCAGCGCCAGCGCGTGGCCCTCGCCCGCGCCCTGGTCGGCCGCCCCCGCGTCCTGCTGCTCGACGAGCCCCTCGGCGCCCTCGACCTGAAGCTGCGCGAGCAGATGCAGGTCGAACTCAAGGCGCTCCAGCGGGAGGTGGGCATCACCTTCGTCTTCGTCACCCACGACCAGGAGGAGGCCCTGACGATGAGCGACCGGATCGCCGTCTTCGACCAGGGCCGCATCGCCCAGGTGGGCACACCCGCCGAGATCTACGAACGCCCGGCCACGTCCTTCGTCGCCTCCTTCGTGGGCACCTCGAACCTGCTCGACGGCGAGGCGGCCCACCGGCTCGTCGGCACGCCGGGCACGTACAACATCCGCCCCGAGAAGATCCGGGTGCTGAAGGAGTCCGCCGAGGCGGACGAGCCGGAGCACACGACCGCCACCGGCACCGTGGCCGAGGTCGTCTACCTCGGCGACGCCACCCGTTTCCTCGTGGACCTCGACGGCGGCGGCCGGCTCACCGCACTCCAGCAGAACCTGGAGACCTCCTCGGAGGACGTCGCCGCCTACCGCGGCGCCCGCGTCCGGCTCCAGTGGCACCGCGGCCACGCGGTCCGCATCCCCGCCTGACCGGCTCCCCGC
>NZ_JAJSZC010000107.1:0-25232 GCF_036815105.1 Streptomyces sp. IBSBF 3136 | reverse complement strand
GGCCGGAACACACCACTCCCGCCCCGCTCCCGCCACCTCACGGCCCCACCTCCGGTGTCCCTGCCCCTGTCGCCGAGTCCTTCGCCGGATCCCTGACCGGCCCCGGCGTCGTCGCCAGGCTGGGGTCGGATCCCGGACCCGGGCCCTGACCCGGGGAGCCCGCCCCAACGGCTTCCTCCGCCGCCGCGACGGCCTCCTCCCGTACCTCGAAGGGCAGTCCGGTCAGCACCGGCGGCCGGGCCACCACCGTCACCCGTACCTGATCGCCGTCCCGCCCCACCGTCACCCGTGCCCCGCGCGGCGCCGCCTGCCGGGTCACCTCGACCACCTTGTCGGCCGGGTCCTGCCGGGCGGCGGCCCGGGCGCCCGTCCGGGCGGCGTCCAGGCACTGGATCTGCGCCGCCACCACGAGCAGCCCCCAGACCAGCGCCATGGTGAACGCCACCAGCACGGACAGCACCAGGGCCGACTCCACGGTCACGAACCCGCGGTCCCCCTTCCGCTCACATCCGCGCACTGAGGGCTCGCTTGACGATGGCCTGCAACTCCGCCTTGACCTGGCCACTGGTGACGACCTCGTACAACAGCAACGCGAACCCGACCGCCGCGACGATCCCCATCGCGTACTCGGAGGTCACCATTCCCGCGTCCTTGCGGCACCGCTCCCGCAGACGCGCCCACATCTCCGCAGCCTTCTTCCTCATCTCGACTTCCTTTCCTCGCAACTCAGTTGTCGTTTGTCGAACAGCTCTCACTCGCCTGCGCAGATCTCCACTCGCCGTCGTCAGCCGCCTCCTCCTCTCAGCACGCCGCCCGCCAGTCCGATCACCACGGGCAGCACGCCGATCGCGATGAACGCGGGCAGGAAGCACAACCCCACCGGTGCGGAGATGAGCACGGCCGCCCTGCGCGCCCGAGCCGTGGCGCCGCGCGTCCACTCCGCCCGCGCGTCCGAGGCGAGCCGGGCGGCGGGCCCCGCCGCGGGCAGCCCCGACTCCTCGGCCCGCTCCAGCAGCCGGGCCAGCGGTCTGGCCCCGGGCAGCCGGCCCAACCGCCGCCAAGCGTCCGCCGGTTCACCCCCGAGCCGCGCTTCCGCCGCACCCCGGGCCAACGCGTCCCCGACGGGGCCGCCCAGGGCCTCGCCCACCGCCTGCGCGGCGATCACCGGCCCGGCGCCGGCCGCGATACAGGCGGCCAGCAAGTCCGCCGCGAGCGGAAGTTGCCCCGCGGCCAAGGCCGAATCGATCTCCCCGGCGGGGGCAACGGGCGCCTGTCGGCGCTGCCACCGCCACAGTCCAGCCGCCACAGCGAGTCCGACGACCACGCCGGTGACCCCGCCGATCAGCACCCACGCACCGCACACCACACCGGCCATCGGCAGCCACCGCCGCAGTGCTTGCCGGATCTCCGGGTTCGGTCCGGACTCGGCCTCCTGTGCGGCCAGCAGTGCGGTCACCCTGTGGCGTGCCCGGCGGCGGAGCCGCGCTCTGTCCAGAGACCGGGCCACCCAGGCGAGGGCCAGCGCGACGGCCACGGTCATCCCCAGCCTGTGGACGACTTCTCCGCTCATGCCGCCTCAGCTCCCCGCACGATCCGGGCCGACCACCACGTCCCGGCGGCCTCGAACAACACTCCGACCACCAGGCAGCCCAGGCCGGCACCGCTGTGCAGGAGCACCCGCAGCGGGTCCGCACCCATGGCGGAGCCGAGCAGCAGCCCCAGGGCGGGTAGCGCGGCAAGCATCACGGCGGTCGCCCGGGCCCCCGCCAACTGGGCGCGCAAGTCAGCCCGTTGGTCGCGCTCGGCTCGCAGCGCCCCGTCCAGGCGGTCGAGGCCGGCCGCCAGTCCGGCGCCCTGGTCCACGGCCACCCGCCAGCAGGCGGCCAGGCCCAGCAGCCCTTCGGCGCCGGGTTGGCGGGCCGCGACGGCCAGCACCCCAGGCACGTCCCCGCCGAATCGGGCGGCCGCGACCACGGCCGCCTGCGCGTCGCCCAGTCCGGCGGAGTCCCGCGCGGCCCGCAGCAGCGCCTCACCGGGCTGCCGTCCCGCTCGTACCTCGCCGGCCAGCGCCCCGCACAGCCCGATCACCGCGTCCGCGCGCGTCTCCCGGGCCCGCCTGGCCTGCCGGGCCAGCCGCATCCGGCGCAGGACCGGCACCCCGGCCGCCCCCGCGACGACCGGAATCGGGGAGGAACCCAGCAGCGCGAGCAGCAGCCCCGCCGCGAGCGACCACCATTCCTCTCCCCATCGGGCTCCTAAGCCGCGCAGTTCGGCGAAGGTCCGCTCCCAGACGGGCGGCCCGGTCGCCACCGCCCCGCCGTCGGCCAGCAGCAGCCGCGCCCGGCGCACCCCGTGATGCCGGCCGCCCAGCAGCCAGATCGCGGCCCCGGCGCAAGCCGCCGCGGCGCCCATGGCGGTCTCAGCGCTCATTTCCGTCACGCCCCTCATCCCTCTCGCTGATCCCCGCCTTCTCGCTGATCCCGGCCCTCTCGCTCATCCCGGCCCTCTCACTCATCCCGGCCCTCTCACTCATCCCGCACCGCCCGTCATCCCGGCGCCCCCACTCATCTCGGCCCGTTGCCTCTCGCGGTCCTCTCGTCGTTCTGGACCCGCCTGTCGTTCGTTGGCGTCCCGGCCACCCCGTCCGCCGCGCTCGTCCCTCCCCCTTGCGCACTCACCCCCCAGCAAGTCCCTCAGCCGCTCCCAGCCGCGCTCCCGACGGAAGGACCGCGCGTCCCAGCGCAGCGCGGGCACCGTTCGCACCAGTCCGGAGGCGTCCCGTTCCAGCACGTGCACCTCGGCGATCCGGCGCCGACCGGCCGGGTCACGTACGAGGTGCAGCACCACCGACAACGCGGCCGCCAACTGGCTGTGCAGCGCCGCCCGGTCGAGCCCGGCCGCCGTGCCGAGCGCTTCCAGGCGGGCCGGTACGTCCCCGGCCGCGTTGGCGTGCAGGGTGCCGCAGCCGCCTTCGTGGCCCGTGTTGAGCGCGGCCAGCAGGTGCACCACCTCGGGGCCACGCACCTCGCCGACGACCAGCCGGTCGGGCCGCATCCGCAGCGCCTGCCGGACGAGGTCCTCCAGGGTGACCAGACCGGCCCCCTCCTGGTTGGCCGGGCGGGTCTCCAGCCGGACGACGTGCGGGTGATCGGGTCTCAGCTCGGCCGAGTCCTCGGCGAGCACGATCCGTTCGCCGGGGCCGACGAGGCCGAGCAGGGCGCTCAACAGAGTCGTCTTGCCGCTGCCGGTGCCGCCGCTGACCAGGAAGGACAGCCGGGCGGCCAGCAGTGCGCGGAGGACGCGGTCGCCGCCGGGCGGCACGGTTCCCGCCTCGACCAGTTCGTCGAGGGTGAACGCCCGGGGCCGTACCACCCGCAGGGACAGGCAGGTGCAGCCGACGGCCACCGGGGGCAGCACCGCGTGCAACCGGGTCCCGTCGGGCAGCCGGGCGTCCGCCCAGGGCCGCGCGTCGTCCAGCCGTCTTCCTGCCACGGCGGCGAGGCGCTGCGCGAGGCGTCGTACGGCCGCCGCGTCGGGAAAGGTCACCGGGGTCAGCTCCAGGCCGCCGCCGCGGTCCACCCATACCCGGTCCGGAGCGGACACCAGGACGTCGGTGACGCCCGGGTCGGCGAGCAACGGTTCCAGCGGGCCGCTGCCGACGAGTTCGGAACGCAGTTGCTCGGCCGCCCCGAGGACCTCCGCGTCGCCCAACACCCGGCCCTGTTCGCGCAGCGCCTGGGCCACGCGCGCGGGTGTGGGTTCGGCGCCGCTCTCGGCGAGCCGCCGGCGCACTCCGTCGAGCAGGGCCGCGCCGTCGGCCAGGTCCATCCCGGGGAGGGTCATCGCGTGCCCCCCGCCTCGACCAGGACCTGCTCCCAGAAGGTGGCGCAGAACCGGGCCAGGGGGCCGCGTCCGGTCGCCGCGGGCGGTTTCGCGATGCCGCGCGGGCGCAGCAAGGCGGGTTCGGCGGGCACCTCTCCCGCCAGCGGCAGGCCGAGCAGCCGGGAGACCTCGCGGTCGTCCAGGCCGGGCGCGTACGGGCCTCGCACCGCCACCCGCAGGTCCCGTACGACCATGCCCACCGCCGAGGCGACCCGCCCGGCGGCCGCGACGGCCCGCAGTTCGCCGGGGACGACGAGAAGCGCCAGGTCCAGCTGGGCGAGGGCCTCGGCGACCCCGTCGTCCAGGCGGCGCGGGAGGTCGACCACGACGGTGCCGCCGCGTCGCCGGGCGGCGGCGAGCACCGCGCGCACGGCCTGGGGCGGGATCGCGACGCAGTCGCCGCGGTCCCAGCTGAGCACCCGCAGCGCGTGCAGCCGGGGCAGCGATTCCTCCAGGGCGCCGCCGCCGACCCGGCCGCGGGAGGCGGCGAAGGCCGGCCAGCGCAGCCCCTCGGCGCTCTCGCCGCCGAGGAGTACGTCGAGCCCGCCGCCGAGCGGATCGGCGTCCACGAGGAGGGTCCGCAGCCCCTCGCGTGCCGAGGTGACGGCGAGCGCGCAGGACAGTGTGGAGGCACCGGCTCCGCCCCGGCCGCCGATGACCCCGACGGTGAGGGCGGGGCGGCCGACGCCCTCGGCGACGTCCGCGATTCTGTCGACCAGCCACTGCTCGCCGTCCGGCAGCATCAGGACATGGTCGGCGCCGATCTGGACGGCCCTTTTCCACACCCCGGAGTCGTCCTGGTCGCGACCGACCAGCACCACCCCGCGGCGCCGCGGGGCTCCGCGCACCCGGCGCGCGGCGTCGTCGCCGACCAGGACGAGCGGGGCCGCGTCCCAGCCGTCGCCGTGGTCGGGTACGGCGTGGTGGACCTCCGGTGTGGCGCCGGCGGCCGCGCACAGGCGCAGCAGGTCGTCGAGGAGCTGGGCGTCCTCGGTGACGATGAGCGGCCGTCCCGGCCGGTCCGCCGTGCCGGGCGGTGGGTCGTGGGTGACGGTTCCGGACACGTGTGGTCCCCCTTCGCTGCGTGTGCCGCGCGGCCCCTGCGGCCACGCGATTCCCGAAGATGTGAGGAGCCGGCAAGCGGCCTCCATATGAACGGCCGAGCGGAATCGGCCATACGCGTCCGGCAATCGGAAGCGGCCTCGAACTCGCCGCGGTCGGAGCGCGTGGGAATCACGGTGCGACGAAGCGGGAAATCATGTGGATCTTGGTGGAAAACAGTGGACAACTCAGTGGTTGTGAATATCGCTGTCACCCATACCGGTGGCCCGTGTACCGATCCCTGGACGACTTCCGTAGCGCAGCCCGATGATTACCCTGTGTGACAGCGGGCGGGCATGCCGAAGGGCGGCCTTGTCGGCCGCCGCCACTCGCGTGACTGGTTGAAAAGAGGAGGAAAACCCGTCCGGACATGCGACGACCCCCGCCGGGGGGGAGAGCGGGGGTCGTCCCCACGGCCGACTCGGGGGGGGAGGAGTCGGACCGGGTTAGCACGGTCGCGAACGATCCGTGACTTCCATGGTGTACCCGAGAGCCCTCTCAGGCAAACCCACACGCCTCACCTTACGCCGAATGGTGGGCGCCTATGCTCAGGGGCGTGGAAAACCACTCCTTGCCCCGCGCAGCCGCCTTCTTTGACCTGGACAAGACGGTCATTGCGAAGTCGAGCACGCTCACCTTCAGCAAGTCCTTCTACCAGGGCGGCCTGATCAACCGCAGGGTCGCACTGCGTACCGCCTATGCCCAGTTCGTCTTCCTGGTCGGCGGCCTGGACCACGATCAGATGGAACGGATGCGTGAGTACCTGTCCGCGATGTGCCGCGGCTGGAACGTCCAGCAGGTCCGGGAGATCGTCGCCGAGACCCTGCACGACCTGATCGACCCGCTCATCTACGACGAGGCCGCCTCCCTGATCGAGCAACACCACACCGCCGGCCGCGACGTGGTGATCGTCTCGACCTCGGGCGCCGAGGTCGTCGAGCCGATCGGCGAGCTGCTCGGCGCGGACCGGGTGGTGGCCACCCGCATGGTCGTCGGTGAAGACGGCTGCTTCACCGGGGAAGTCGAGTACTACGCCTACGGCCCCACCAAGGCCGAGGCGGTCAGGGAACTGGCCGCCTCCGAGGGGTACGACCTCGAACGCTGCTACGCCTACAGCGACTCGGCGACCGACCTGCCGATGCTCCAGGCGGTCGGGCACCCGCACGCCGTGAACCCGGATCGCGCACTGCGCCGCGAGGCCGTCGCCCGCGGGTGGCCGGTCCTGGAGTTCCGCCGGCCGGTCCGACTCAAGCAGCGGTTGAACGCGCTCTCGGTACCGCCCCGCCCCGTCCTCGTCGCCGCGGCTGCCATCGGAGCTGCGGCCGCCACCGCGAGCCTCGTCTGGTACGCCAGCCGACGCCGGGGGGCCACCTCCTGACCGGTTCACCCCTGTTTGAACATGAAAGTAAAGAAGTGCAGGCAGGGGTTCCGCTTGGTCCGGGCTTGCAGTAGAAAGGTTTCAGGCCCGCGCGACCACAGGACATCCGAGAGGATCACCTACCACTACGCACATGGCCCACGGACCTCGCATGAACACCGGGCACCCACGCGACGTCGACCCGTCGATTACGGGCCAGCCGCACCAGGCCACGGGCAAAGTTCCCGGCCTGATGGGCAACACTTCGAGGACGCTTGGTAACCGGGTGAGCATGCCAGCGGCGGTACGAGTATTCGTACCGCCGCAACCCGTTTCCGGACCCTGCTGTCAGGCCGCTCCGCGCTGCAGCGCCTCGCACACCGCCGTGGACTCACGCGCGCCCAGCTCCACGGCGCGGCCGCAGTGGGCGATCCAGGCCGCCATGCCCTCGGGGGTGCCGGAGACGTATCCCTCCAGCGCGGCGAGGTAGGAGGCGCGCCCCAGTTCCGCATGACCCACCTCGGCCGGGCAGACGGCCTTGGGGTCGAGTCCGCTGCCGATCAGGACGATCCGCTCGGCAGCGCGCGCGATCAGGCCGTTGTGCGAGGTGAAGGGGCGCAGGGCGAGCAGTTCGCCGTGCACCACGGCGGCCGTGACCAGCGCGGGCGCGGCGGACCCGGCGATGATCAGGTCCGCCAGACCCTCCAGCCGGCCGGACACCTCCGGCGCGTCCGGCAGCGGCAGCTCGACCAGCGGCTCGTCGACGGCCTCGCCCGCCTGGCGCGGCCGCCCGGTCTCGGGGCCCTCGCTCGCGGCGGCCACCAGGTGCAGCCGGGCCAGCACTCTGAGGGGCGACTGCCGCCAGATGGACAGCAACTGCCCCGCCTCGGCCGTCAGCCGCAGCGCTCCGCCCACGACGAGCGCCTCGGCGTCGGCGCTGAAGTCGGTGCGCCGCCGCACCTCCTCCAGAGCCCAGTCGGCGCCGGACAGCGCGGCCGAGCCGCGGGCGCCGCGCAGCGCGGCCTCGGAGGTGACCGCGTTGCTGCGGCGCCGCATGATCCGGTGCCCGTAGACCCGGTCCACGGCCTTGCGCACGGTCTCCACGGAATCAGCCACGCCGGGCAGCGAGCCCAGCGTCGCCAGCGGATCGGCGGTCGCGCCTGTCGTACTCATGAGTACGACACTACGCACCCCGCCGGCGAAGCCCACGAAGGAGTGGTCTTCTTCACGCCGACTGCCACGTACAGCTATCGCATGACTACCCTTGGTGAACATGAAAATTGCTTTCGTCGGGAAGGGCGGCAGCGGCAAGACGACGCTCTCCTCCCTCTTCGTCCGCCACGTCGTGGCCGCCGGCGCCCCGGTGGTCGCCATCGACGCCGACATCAACCAGCACCTCGGCCCCGCGCTCGGGCTGGAGGAGGCGGAGGCGGCCGCGCTGCCCGCCATGGGCGAACGCCTGTCGCTGATCAAGGACCACCTGCGCGGCTCCAACCCGCGCATCGCCTCCGCCGCGACGATGATCAAGACCACCCCGCCCGGCAGGGGCTCGCGACTGGTCCGGGTGCGGGAGCCCAACCCGGTCTACGACGCCTGCGCCCGCCCGGTGGAACTCGACGGCGGCGCCGTCCGTTTGATGGTCACCGGCCCCTTCACGGACGCCGACCTGGGGGTCGCCTGCTACCACTCCAAGACCGGAGCGGTGGAGCTGTTCCTGAACCACCTCGTCGACGGCCCCGACGAGTACGTCGTCGTCGACATGACGGCCGGTTCGGACTCGTTCGCCTCCGGCCTGTTCACCCGCTTCGACATGACGTTCCTCGTCGCCGAGCCGACCCGGAAGGGGGTCTCCGTCTACCGCCAGTACAAGGAGTACGCCCGCGACTTCGGCGTCGCCCTGAAGGTCATCGGCAACAAGGTCCAGGCGCAGGACGACATCGACTTCCTCCGCGCGGAGGTCGGGGACGACCTGCTCGTGACGGTCGGGCACTCGGACTGGGTGCGCGCCATGGAGAAGGGCCGCCCGCCCCGGTTCGATCTGCTGGAGGAGGCCAACGCCCGGGCCCTGCACACCCTGCGGGCCGCCGCCGACGCCACCTACGAGCTGCGCGACCGGGAGCGCTACACCCGCCAGATGGTGCACTTCCACCTGAAGAACGCCGAGGCCTGGGGCAACGAGCGCACCGGGGTCGACCTGGCGGCACAGGTCGACCCCGAGTTCGTGCTCGGCGAGGAAGTGGCGGCCTCCGCCTGAGGCGTAAGGGCTGAGGCGTACGGGCGGCTGCCCGCCGCCTACTGCTTGACCGCCGGCGCCCCGGGGACCCCCTTGGGCGCCGGGGCCGGACGGCCGGAGAGGAGGGAGGCCCAGCCGCGCCGGGGCGCCTCGCCCACCTTCAGGGTCCGCAGCTTCGCCAGAGTCTGCGGGTCCTGGGCGTCGAGCCAGTCGACGAGCTGGTGGAAGGAGACGCAGCGCACCTCGGGCTTGTTGCACACCTCCTTCACGACCTCGTCGAGGGCGCGCATATAGGTGCCGCCGTTCCAGGACTCGAAGTGGTTGCCGATGATCAGGGGGGCGCGGTTGCCGTCGTAGGCCCGGTAGAAGCCCTTGAGCAGGCCGTCACGCATCTGGTCGCCCCAGTAGTCGAACTTGTCGGGGTCGCCCTGGGTTTCCGTGCCGGACTGGTTGACCATGAAGTTGTAGTCCATGGTCAGCTGCTCGTAGTCGTGCCCGGGGAAGGGCACCAACTGCATCGACACGTCCCACAGGCCCTCGCGCTTGTTGGGCCAGACCTGGTCGTCGACCCCGCTGGAGTCGTAGCGGAAGCCCAGTTGGGCGGCCGCCTTCCGGAAGTTCTTCTGCCCCTCCAGGCAGGGGGTGCGGGCGCCGATCAGCTCCTTGTCGTAGTCGAAGGGCAGCGCGGCGGTCTTCGTCATCCCGGTGTTGGTCTTCCAGGTCTTCACGAACTGCTTGGCCTGGGCGATCTCGCTCTTCCACTCCTTCACCGACCACTGGCCCACGCCGCCGTCGGTACCGCAGAAGTGGCCGTTGAAGTGGGTGCCGATCTCGTTGCCCTCCAGCCAGGCGAGCCGCACCTGCTTGAGCGTGTCGGCGATGCCCTGCTGGTCGTTGAAGCCGATCTCCGAGCTTCCCGGCGCGTGCTGCGGAGGTCTGTACAGGTCACGCTTGTCCTCAGGCAGCATGTAGACGCCGCTGAGGAAGTACGTCATCGTCGCATGGTTCTCCTTGGCGACCTTGCGGAAGTGGGAGAACAGCTTCTGACTGTCCTCGCCCGCGCCGTCCCACGAGAACACCACGAACTGCGGAGGCTTCTCACCGGGCTTGAGCCGCTCCGGCACGGGCAGGTGCGGTTGGGCTCCGGTGTACGCGGTCGAACCGTCGCCGATCAGCCGGACCACGCTCCCGGGCGCGGGCGCGCCCTTGCGCGGACCGGGCGCTCCTTCCTTGGCGCCGGGGGAGCCGGTCGCACAGCCGGCCAGCGACGTCGCACAGGCCGCGGCGACCATGGCGCCGACGGCGATCCTCTGGGTGGCGGCCATCTTCCGCCCACCTTCTTCCTTCTCTCAGGCAAACGCTGACGAGGGCGTTTTCTGGTGATCTGCCGGGTTGTGCCGACAGCGCCGCCAAGGTCGCACGGAGCCGAGAGGGAATTAATACGACAAGCCGATGAAATGACCGCTTCATTCACCTGGGTGACGCGATGCTCCATTTGCCACGAAAAGCTATGTATGACCTTTACGTTGCATTACGGTTCGTTTACCAAGGGTTGATCTCATCCCGCCGCTGTACGCCGTGCCCCCGGGCCGCGACCGGCTCGCCGCCTCAGGGGACCCCGGCCCGGCCCACGACCGCGCCACCCGGAGGAGACGGGACCATGCCAGCCTGTGCACCCCCTCGCACCCAGCACCCCCACCCGCCGCACGGCCCCCCGACGGGCCGGCGCCGCCGCTTTCGTATCGAGGGAGCCGACCTGTCCGCGTCCGTCGCGGTCTTCCTGATCGCCCTGCCCCTCTCCCTGGGCATCGCCCTGGCCACCGGCGCCCCGCTCCAGGCCGGCCTGGTGGCCGCCGCCGTCGGCGGACTGGTCGCCGGCCGGCTCGGCGGCTGTCCCCTCCAGGTCAGCGGACCCGCCGCCGGACTCACCGTGGTCACCGCCGATCTGATCCACCGCTACGGCTGGCGAACCACCTGCGGTATCACCGTCCTCGCCGGACTCGCCCAACTCGGCCTCGGCTGCCTGCGGGTGGCTCGCGGCGCACTCGCCGTCAGCCCCGCCGTGGTGCACGGCATGCTCGCCGGCATCGGCGTCACCATCGCCGTGGCTCAGCTGCACATCGTCCTGGGCGGCAGCCCGGACAGCTCGGTCCTCGCCAACCTGTCAGCACTGCCCGCCCAGTTGGCCCGTCTGGACCCGGCCGCCGTGGCGATGAGCGCGCTGACCCTGACCCTGCTGCTGGCCTGGCCGCGCATCCCGGGCCGGGTGGGCCGGCTGCTGCGCGCGATCCCGGCGGCTCTGGTCGCCGTGGCCGGGGCGACCGTGACCGCCGCGCTGACCGGGCTGGCCCTGCCCCGGGTCGGTCTGCCGTCCTGGAGCAGCCACGCCCTGGCCGGACTGCCCGAGGGGCCGGTGCTCGGCGTCGCCGCGGCCGTGCTCACCACCACACTGGTGTGCAGCGTGCAGTCCCTGCTCGGCGCGGTCGCCGTGGACAAGCTGGTCGCCGCCCGCCCCGGGGCCGCCCACGTCGGACGGTCGAACCTCGACCGCGAACTGCTCGGCCAGGGCGTCGCCAACATCGTCTCCGGGACGCTCGGCGGACTGCCGGTCGCGGGAGTGGCGGTGCGCAGCACGGCGAATGTGAATTCAGGTGCCGTGAGCCGGAACTCCACGATGCTGCACGGCGTTTTCGTAGTAGTCGCCGCGCTGCTGATGGTCCCGCTCCTGGAGCGGATCCCCCTCGCTTCGCTCGCCGCCCTGGTGATGGCCGTCGGCATCCAGATGGTGTCCCTGCACCACATCCGCACGGTGACCCGCCACCGTGAGGTGCCGGTGTACGCCGCCACCACCCTCGGCGTGGTGTTCCTCGGCGTCCTCGCGGGTGTCGCCCTCGGCGTCGCCGTCGCGGTCGCCCTCGCCCTGCACCGCCTCACCCGCACCCGGATCACGCACGACCAGAAGGAAGGAGTCCATCGCGTACGCGTACGAGGCCAGCTGACGTTCCTCGCCGTACCCCGGCTCAGCAGAGCCCTGCATCTCGTACCCCAAGGCGCCCACGCCGTCGTGGAATTGGACGGTTCGTTCATGGACCACGCGGCGTACGAGTCACTGCAGGACTGGCAGAGCTCCCACACCGCGCGAGGCGGCTCCGCCGAGCTGACGGGCCGGCGCGGACCACTCCGGACCGCCGAACCCGCCCCGGCCACCGTCTGCCGGTGCCGGCCCTGGACGCCGTGGCGCAACCACCGCACCTGCTTCGCCGGCGCTCCCCCGGCCCTCGCGGCACCGGCGGCCCAGGAGCTGGCCCGCGGCATCAGCTCGTTCCAGCGGAACACCGCCCCGCTGGTGCGGGAGGAGCTGGCGCGGCTGGCGCGGGAGGGGCAGCGGCCTTCGCAGCTCTTTCTCACCTGTGCCGACTCCCGGCTCGTCACGTCCATGATCACTGCCAGTGGTCCCGGCGATCTGTTCGTCGTCCGCAACGTCGGCAACCTGGTGCCGCCGCCGGGCGGGGAACACGGCGACGACTCGGTGGCCGCCGCCATCGAGTACGCGGTGGAGGTACTGAAGGTCCGGTCGATCACGGTGTGCGGGCACTCGGGATGCGGGGCGATGCAGGCGCTGCTGGCCGCCGGGCCGGGGGACGCGGCGACTCCGCTGAAGCGGTGGCTCAGACACGGGCTGCCGAGCCTCACACGGATGGCCGAGGACCCCCTGGCCGCGGACCGCTTGCCCGGAGACCGCCTGTCCGAAGTCCGCCGGGCCGGGCCCCGGCTGGCCGGGCGGGCCTGCGCCGACGCGGTGGAGCGGCTGTGCCTGACCAACGTGGTCCAGCAGCTGGATCACCTGCGGGCGCATGGTCCGGTCGCCCGTGCCCTGGCGGCGGGCGCGCTGGAGCTGCACGGGATGTATTTCCACGTGGGCGAGGCGCAGGCCTACCTGCTCGACGCGGCGGCGGACGGCACGGTGTTCGGCGAAGTGACCGAGGACGTGATCGAGCGACTGGAGAGGCCGAAGGGAAAGGAGGAGAAGGAGGAGGAGAAGGAAGAGAAGGAGGCTCAGGAGGGGAAGGTGGAGGGTATGGAGGTGACAGCTGTGAAGGAGGTCCGCAGCCCGGTCTGAGCGACCGGCCTCCCAACAGGTCTAAACCAATTTGGCCGTCGACCCTTGTCACCGGCCCCCCGCGTCTGATGAGCTGTGGCCTGGGACACAACGGACACCCTGGGAAAGGGAGATGTCGTGAGCAACGAAAGCCTGGCCAACCTCTTGAAGGAGGAGCGACGCTTCGCGCCGCCCGCTGACCTGGCCCAGAACGCCAACGTCACGGCAGAGGCGTACGAACAGGCCAAGGCTGACAGGCTCGGCTTCTGGGCCGAGCAGGCCCGTCGGCTGACCTGGGCCAAGGAACCGTCCGAGACACTGGACTGGTCGAACCCTCCGTTCGCGAAGTGGTTCAAGGACGGCGAGCTGAACGTCGCCTACAACTGCGTGGACCGGCATGTCGAGGCCGGCAACGGCGACCGCGTCGCCATCCACTTCGAGGGTGAGCCCGGCGACAGCCGGTCGATCACCTACGCGGAGCTGAAGGACGAGGTCTCCAAGGCGGCCAACGCCCTGCTGGAGCTGGGTGTCCGCAAGGGCGACCGGGTCGCCATCTACATGCCGATGATCCCGGAGACCGCGATCGCGATGCTGGCCTCGGCCCGGATCGGCGCGGCGCACTCGGTGGTCTTCGGCGGCTTCTCGGCGGACGCGCTCGCCACCCGCATCCAGGACGCGGACGCCAAGGTCGTCATCACCGCCGACGGCGGCTACCGCAGAGGCAAGCCGTCCGCGCTGAAGCCGGCCGTCGACGAGGCGATCGCCAAGGTCGACAACGTCGAGCACGTGCTGGTGGTACGCCGCACCGGCCAGGACGTGGCCTTCGAAAGCGGCCGGGACGTGTGGTGGCACGAGCTGGTGGAGCGCCAGTCCGCCGAGCACACCCCGGAGGCGTTCGAGGCGGAGCACCCCCTGTTCATCCTCTACACCTCCGGCACGACCGGGAAGCCGAAGGGCATCCTGCACACGTCCGGCGGCTACCTCACCCAGACGGCGTACACGCACTGGGCGGTGTTCGACCTCAAGCCGGAGACGGACGTGTACTGGTGCACGGCGGACGTCGGCTGGGTCACCGGGCACTCGTACATCGTGTACGGGCCGCTGGCCAACGGTGCGACACAGGTCATGTACGAGGGCACCCCGGACACCCCGCACCAGGGCCGATTCTGGGAGATCGTCGAGAAGTACCGGGTCACGATCCTCTACACCGCGCCGACCGCGATCCGGACGTTCATGAAGTGGGGCGACGACATCCCGGAGCGGTTCGACCTGACCTCGCTGCGGGTCCTCGGCTCCGTGGGTGAGCCGATCAACCCCGAGGCGTGGGTCTGGTATCGCAAGAACATCGGCGGGGACAGGACGCCCGTCGTGGACACTTGGTGGCAGACGGAGACCGGCGCGATGATGATCTCGCCGCTGCCCGGCGTCACCGAGGCCAAGCCCGGCTCGGCGCAGAGCCCGCTGCCCGGCATCTCGGCCACGGTGGTCGACGACGAGGCGAACGAGGTGCCCAACGGCGGCGGTGGCTATCTGGTCCTCACCGAGCCGTGGCCGTCGATGCTGCGCACCATCTGGGGCGACGACCAGCGCTTCCTCGACACCTACTGGTCGCGCTTCGAGGGCAAGTACTTCGCCGGTGACGGGGCGAAGAAGGACGACGACGGGGACATCTGGCTGCTGGGCCGGGTGGACGACGTCATGCTGGTGTCCGGGCACAACATCTCCACCACCGAGGTGGAGTCGGCGCTGGTCTCGCACCCGTCGGTCGCCGAGGCGGCCGTCGTCGGCGCCGCCGACGAGACCACCGGCCAGGCCATCGTCGCCTTCGTCATCCTGCGCGGTACGGCGACCGAGGACGAGAAGCTGGTCGGCCAGCTCCGCGACCACGTCGGCGCCACGCTCGGCCCGATCGCCAAGCCCAAGCGCATCCTGCCGGTGGCGGAACTGCCCAAGACCCGCTCGGGCAAGATCATGCGCCGCCTCCTGCGGGACGTGGCCGAGAACCGCCAGCTCGGTGACGTCACCACGCTGACGGACTCCACGGTCATGGACCTCATCCAGACCAAGCTCCCGGCCGCGCCGAGCGAGGACTAGGCACCACGCGAGGGGCGCCCGGCAGGAAACGCCGGGCGCCCCTTTTGCGCCTACCGTGGGGAGCACCGGATGCATCCCGCGACAACCTTAGGTAAGGTAAGTAAAGCCCACAGGGCGAGAAAGAACCTCTAGGTGTGCCGGGAAGTCTGGTCGGCAGGGCCGTCGGCGACCCCGGCGACGGCCGACGAACCGCCGTACCGACCCGGAGGTCCCCGCCGTGGCCGCGCCCCGCACCCCGAACACCACCCGGAAGGTCCTCGGACGCCTGTCGCTGCCCGAGCGCACCTACATCGTGGACGCGCTGCGCACCGAGACCGTCGGCGGGATGCTGCTCCTCCTTGCGGCCGTCGCCGCCCTGGTCTGGGCGAACATCCCCGCGCTGCACGACAGCTACGAGGCCGTCAGCCACTACCACCTCGGCCCCGCCGCCCTCGGCCTGAACCTGTCCGTCGCCCACTGGGCCGCCGACGGTCTGCTCGCCGTCTTCTTCTTCGTCGCCGGCATCGAGCTCAAACGCGAACTGGTCGCCGGGGACCTGCGCGACCCCAGGGCGGCCGTGCTGCCCGTGGTGGCCGCGCTGTGCGGAATGGCCGTACCGGCGCTCGTCTACACCCTCACCAGCCTCGCCGGACACGGCTCCACCCATGGCTGGGCGGTGCCCACCGCCACCGACATCGCCTTCGCGCTCGCCGTCCTCGCGGTCATCGGCACCTCGCTGCCCAGCGCCCTGCGCGCCTTCCTGCTGACCCTGGCGGTCGTCGACGACCTCTTCGCCATCCTGATCATCGCGATCTTCTTCACCGACCGGATCAACCTCCCGGCGCTCGGCGGGGCCGTCGCCGGTCTTGTGGTCTTCTGGCTGCTGCTGCGCCGGGGCGTACGCGGCTGGTACGTGTACGTGCCGCTGGCGCTGGTCGTCTGGGCGCTGATGTACAACAGCGGCGTGCACGCCACCATCGCCGGCGTGGCGATGGGCCTGATGCTCCCCTGCATCCCCCGCGAGGGCGAGGAGCGCGCCCCGGCCGAGCACATCGAGCATCTGGCGCGGCCGTTGTCGGCCGGGCTCGCCGTACCGCTGTTCGCGCTGTTCAGCGCCGGTGTGTCGGTCACCGGGGGAGCGCTCGCGGACGTGTTCACCCGCCCGGAGACGCTCGGGGTCGTGCTCGGCCTGGTCGTCGGCAAGACGCTCGGCATCTTCGGCGGCGCCCGGCTGATCGCGCGCTTCACCCGCGCCTCGCTCAGCGACGACCTGGCCTGGGCGGACGTCTTCGCCGTGGCCACCCTCGCCGGGATCGGCTTCACCGTCTCGCTGCTCATCGGCGAGCTTGCCTTCGCGGGCGACGCCCTGCTGACCGACGAGGTGAAGACGGCCGTGCTCGCCGGATCACTGATCGCGGCCGGGTGCGCCACGGTGCTGCTGAAGATACGGAACGCCAAATACCGCGGACTGTGCGAGGACGAGGAACGCGACGAGGACCAGGACGGCATCCCGGACATCTACGAGCAGGACGACCCCGCCTACCACCTGCGGATGGCCGAGATCCACGAGCGCAAAGCCACCGAGCACCGGCGCCTGGCCACCGAGAAGGCCGCCGCGGCGCGCCACGGGCTTCAGGAAATGGCGGGCGGGGCAGGCGAGGAGGGTGACCGTCCGGCATGATCTGACGAGACGGTACAAATCAAGCGGCACGAAAGACCTCAGAGGGAGAACGCGATGAGCGCACCCGACGGCAGCCCGGTCGGCGCCGAACGGAGCATCGGCCAGCTGTTCGCCTCGGCGACGACCGAGATGTCGGCGCTGGTGCACGACGAGATCGCGCTGGCCAAGGCCCAGCTCAAGCAGGACGTCAAGCGCGGTGCGACGAGCGGTGGCGCCTTCTCGGCGGCCGGAGTGCTCCTGCTGTTCTCGCTGCCGATGCTCAACTTCGCGCTCGCGTACGGCATTCGGACCTGGAGCGGCTGGAACCTGGCCGTCTGCTTCCTGCTGTCCTTCGCGGCCAACGTCCTGGTCGCCGGTCTCCTCGCCCTGATCGGCGTGGTGTTCGCGAAGAAGGCGAAGAAGAGCCAGGGCCCGCAGAAGGTCGCCGCGTCGATGAAGGAGTCGGCGGGCGTGCTGCAGAACGCCAAGCCGCACCCGCGCCCGGAGCTGCCGCGTGAGCGGACGCCCGAGGCGATCGAGGCCGGGGTCCGCACGTCGTCATGACGGAGCCCGCCGCGGCATCGGCCGTAAGGATCGACCTCCCCCACGGGGCGAAGGTGACGCACCGGGACGTCGCCGCCAACGGCGCGCGTTTCCACATCGCCGAACTCGGCGACGGACCCCTGGTGATGCTGCTGCACGGGTTCCCGCAGTTCTGGTGGACGTGGCGGCACCAGCTCGTCGCGCTCGCCGACGCGGGCTACCGGGCTGTGGCCATGGACCTGCGGGGCGTCGGCGGCAGCGACCGCACCCCGCGCGGGTACGACCCCGCCAACCTCGCCCTGGACGTCACCGGCGTGATCCGCTCGCTGGGCGAGCCGGACGCCGCGCTGGTCGGCCACGACCTCGGCGGCTACCTGGCGTGGACGGCGGCGGCGATGCGGCCCAAGCTCGTACGGCGGCTCGCGGTCGTCTCGATGCCGCACCCCCGGCGCTGGCGCTCCGCGATGCTGCGGGACCCCCGGCAGACGGCGGCGAGCTCCTACGTCTGGGGCTTCCAGCGTCCCTGGGTGCCCGAGCGTCAGCTGACCGCCGACGACGGCGCGCTGGTGGGCCGGCTGATCCGGGAGTGGTCCGGGCCCCGGCTGCCGGACGACGAGGACGTGGCGACCTACCAGCGGGCCATGTGCATCCCGTCCACCGCGCACTGTGCGGTGGAGCCGTACCGCTGGCTGGTGCGCTCGCTGGCGCGTCCGGACGGCATCCAGTTCAACCGCCGTATGAAGCGACCGGTGCGGGTGCCGACGCTGCATCTGCACGGCTCGCTGGACCCGGTGACCCGGACCCGCAGCGCGGCAGGATCGGGCGAGTACGTCGAAGCGCCGTACCGCTGGCGCCTGTTCGACGGTCTCGGCCACTTTCCGCACGAGGAGGACCCGGCGGCGTTCTCGACCGAGCTGATCAACTGGCTGAAGGACCCCGAGCCGGACCGGTGACCGGACGGCGCCGGACGCCGTAGCCGGTGGCACGACGGACGGTTGCCATTACGGCCGCCCGACGACCGATCAGATACGCATCAGGCGCGCCCCGATGACGGTCCGGCGACCGTTTCGATGACCGATCGGTGACCGATTCGGTGACCGGATCGGTGCGGGGAGTATCCGCTTCCTGAACACTTGTCCCCCGAACGGCCACATGCCTGCCGCATACGCCAATTGGGCGCCGTGGAGGCGGTTATCGACCTTGGGGCCCGGGCAGACGTCGGGGTATGGGCTGGACGCACGACTACAGTGACGCACCCCGCAATCGCCGCTCGGCCGCCGGGCTCGGCATGACGCGGCGAGGTACTCCGCAACTCGCGGAGGCGGACCTCAGGGTCGGGATTCCGCACATTCTGCGCCGCCGGGCACGCTGGGTCTCCGTACGCCTGCGTCACCCGCGCGGCTGAGCCCGCGGCACGTCACCCGGACGGCTCAGTCCCGCGGGGCGTTCCGCGTCTTCCTCACAGGGCGCAGCTGTCGGTGCCGACCTGCTCGTTCGCCGAACGGCCGCGGGCGATGTCCTGCTGGATCTCGTCCGCCGTGAGCGCGTACCCGGTGTCGGCGTCGTCGAGGGACTTGGCGAACACCACGCCGTACACCTTGCCGTCGGGCGTGAGCAGCGGGCCGCCGGAGTTGCCCTGACGGACGGTGGTGTACAGGGAGTAGACGTCCCGGCTGACCGTGCCGCGGTGGTAGATGTCCGGCCCGTTGGCCGTGATGCGGCCGCGCACGCGCGCGGCCCGGACGTCGTACGAGCCGTTCTCCGGGAAGCCCGCGACGATCGCGCCGTCGCCGCCGGCCGCGTCCCGCGGGGTGAAGCGCAGGGACTTCGCCCGCAGGTCCGGTACGTCGAGGACGGCGATGTCGCGCTTCCAGTCGTACAGGACGACCTTGGCCCCGTACTTGCGGCCCTCCCCGCCGATCTGCACGCTGGGCGCGTCGACGCCGCCGACCACGTGCGCGTTGGTCATGACGCGGCGGTCGGCGAAGACGAAGCCGGTGCCCTCCAGGACCTTGCCGCAGCTCTGGGCGGTGCCGGTGACCTTGACGATGGAGTGCTGGGCGCGGGCGGCGACCGGGCTGTTCGCCAGGGCCGGGTCGGGCGGCGAGACGTCCTTGATCGGCTCGTTGGAGAAGGGGCTGAAGACCTGCGGGAAGCCGTTCTGCGCGAGGACCGAGGTGAAGTCCTTGAACCAGGTGTCGGCCTCGGCGGGCAGCGCCTGCGAGACGCCCAGCAGCACCTTGGAGTTGCGGACCTCCTTGCCGAGCGTCGGCAGGGTGGTCTGGGCGAGGGCGGAGCCGATCAGCCAGGCGACGAGCAGCATCGCCACGACGTTGACCAGGGCGCCGCCGGTGGCGTCCAGGGCGCGGGCCGGGGACCAGGTGATGTGCCGGCGCAGCTTGTTGCCGAGGTGCGTGGTCAGGGCCTGGCCGACGGATGCGCAGACGATGACGACCACTACGGCGACGACGGCGGCGGTGGTGCCGACCTGGGCGTTGTCGGTGACGGCGTCCCAGATGACGGGCAGCGTGTAGACGGCGACGAGACCTCCGCCGAGGAACCCGATCACCGACAGGATGCCGACGACGAAGCCCTGGCGGTAGCCCACGACCGCGAACCACACGGCCGCGACCAGCAACAGGATGTCCAGCACGTTCACCGCTTGAGGCCTCGCCTATTCACTCCGGTCCCAGCAGCGCGGCCGGGGGCCCGGGGGTGGGCGCCCCCGGAAAAACACAGCACGGCAGACACCCTGTCATGACCGCCAGTCGAGCGGGACCTTCTTCTGTCTGTCCCAGGGCCGCTCCCAGCCCGCGAAGTGCAGCAGACGGTCGATCACCCCGGCGGTGAAACCCCAGACCAGGGCCCCTTCGACCAGGAACGCGGGGCCTCGGTGGCCGCTGGGGTGGACGGTGGTGGCGCGGTGCGCGGGGTCCGTGAGATCCGCCACGGGGACGGTGAAGACGCGGGCCGTCTCGTTGGGATCGACGACGCCGACCGGGCTGGGCTCACGCCACCAGCCGAGCACGGGGGTGACGACGAAGCCGCTGACCGGGATGTAGAGGGCGGGCAGGACGCCGAAGAGCTGGACACCGCGGGGGTCGAGGCCGGTCTCCTCCTCGGCCTCGCGCAGCGCGGCCCGCAGCGGCCCGTCGCCCGACGGGTCGCCGTCCTCCGGGTCGAGGGCGCCGCCGGGGAAGGAGGGCTGCCCGGCGTGGGAGCGCAGGGAGCCGGCCCGCTCCATGAGCAGCAGCTCGGGGCCGCGCTCGCCCTCGCCGAACAGGATGAGTACGGCCGACTGGCGTCCCGAGCCGTTCTCCGGCGGCAGGAAGCGGCTGAGCTGGAGCGGTTCGACGGTCTCCGCCGCCCGCGCCACCGGGTCCAGCCAGCCCGGCAGGCCCTCCTTGCTCAGCGTCACCGGGCCCTTGTCCGTGTCGTGCGTGCCGTGCGTGTACGTCATCGCCACCCCCGTCCTGCCGTGTTCAACGCCCGATGGCACCGAGATCGTTCCGTCATCCGGCCCCCAGCGGCGGGGCGGGTTTCCCGCCGGCGTCCAGATAGGCCTGCGGGGGCTTCAGCCGCTGGCCGGGGAAGCCGCCCTTCTCGTACTTCAGGAGCTTCGCCGCCTTCTCGGGGTCGGTCTCGCCCTCGCCGTAGGCCGGGCAGAGCGGGGCGATGGGGCAGGCGCCGCAGGCGGGCTTGCGGGCGTGGCAGATGCGGCGGCCGTGCCAGATGACGTGGTGGGACAGGTCGGTCCAGTCGCTCTTGGGGAACAGCGCGCCGACGGCCGCCTCGATCTTGTCCGGGTCGGTCTCGGCGGTCCACTGCCAGCGCCGTACCAGCCGCTGGAAATGCGTGTCCACGGTGATGCCGGGCCGCCCGAACGCGTTGCCGAGCACGACGAAGGCGGTCTTGCGGCCGACGCCGGGGAGCTTGACCAAGTCCTCCAGCCTGCCGGGCACCTGGCCGCCGAAGTCCTCGGTGAGGGCCTTGGACAGCCCTATCACCGACCGGGTCTTGGCGCGGAAGAAGCCGCAGGGGCGCAGGATCTCCTCGACGTCCTCCGGGTTGGCGGCGGCAAGGTCCTCGGGGGTGGGGTACTTCGAGAAGAGCGCCGGGGTGGTCTGGTTGACGCGGAGGTCGGTGGTCTGGGCCGAGAGCACCGTGGCGACGAGCAGCTGGAAGGGGTTCTCGAAGTCCAGCTCGGGGTGGGCGTACGGATACACCTCGGCGAGTTCGCGGTTGATGCGGCGGGCGCGGCGGACCAGCGCCGTGCGGGACTCGTTCGCCGGGGGTTTCGCGGCGGCCTTCCCCACGGTCGCGGCGGGCGCGGCCTTTTCAGACGTTTTGCGTTTTTTCTTACTACCGTCGGGGCCTTGTTCGCCCACAGCGGAATCTCGACGTACAGCCACCCGCCCAGCCCCCTTGGCCTGTGCTCTCACCGGCGATTTGGACACCCGGCCAGCCTAAAGCCCGGCACCGACATCCGCCCCGACCCCTGAAGATCGGCCCCCGATTGGACCCCTGCCGCTTACCTCGGGACACCTGTGCGGCATCCTTGTGACAGATCACACTGTTTGGACCGTCCGGCAAAATGGGGAACACGGTCCCCTGGCACACCAGGGGAGCAAGATCCCCTGAGCAGGTCGACAAGGGAGAGAACTCGTGGACGACGTTCTGCGGCGCAACCCGCTCTTCGCGGCGCTCGACGACGAGCAGGCCGCGGAGCTCCGCGCCTCCATGAGTGAGGTGACCCTCGCGCGCGGTGACTCACTCTTCCATGAGGGGGACCCCGGCGACCGGCTGTACGTCGTCACCGAGGGCAAGGTAAAGCTGCACCGCACCTCCCCCGACGGCCGCGAGAACATGCTCGCCGTCGTCGGCCCCGGTGAGCTGATCGGCGAGCTGTCGCTGTTCGACCCGGGCCCGCGCACCGCGACCGCGAGCGCGCTGACCGAGGTCAAGATGCTCGGCCTGGGCCACGGCGACCTCCAGCCCTGGCTGAACGCGCGCCCCGAGGTGGCCGGCGCCCTGCTGCGCGCCGTCGCCCGCCGGCTGCGCAAGACCAACGACGCCATGTCGGACCTGGTCTTCTCCGATGTCCCCGGCCGTGTGGCGCGGGCCCTGCTCGACCTCTCCCGCCGGTTCGGCGTGCAGTCCGAGGAAGGCATCCACGTCGTCCACGACCTCACGCAGGAGGAGCTGGCCCAGCTGGTCGGCGCCTCGCGCGAGACCGTGAACAAGGCGCTGGCGGACTTCGCCCAGCGTGGGTGGCTCCGCCTCGAGGCCCGGGCCGTGATCCTGCTCGACGTGGAGCGCCTGGCCAAGCGCTCGCGCTGACGCCCTGTGGGGGCCCCGCGGTTCGGCGGCCCCCACCTCCCGGGCCCGGTTTCCCGGTCCGTCGGCGCCCTGCCCGGCCCCGCCCCGCCGCCGGCGAAATTCACCTGCCCACGGGCCCGCTAGCGGGCACAGTGAACACATGGCCGAAATGCTGCGGCGTCCGGGGCTCGACGCCCAGGGCTTCATCGAACGCGAGGGCTCCCTCGCGCGTGTGCCCGACGTCTTCCGGCCGGTCGTGGCCGCGGCACGCGACCGGCTGCTCGGCCTCTTCGGCTCGCGTCTGCACAGCGCCTACCTCTACGGGTCGATCCCGCGCGGCACCGCGCGCGTGGGACGCAGCGACCTGGACCTGCTGGTCGCCCTGCACGACGAGCCGGCCGGCACCGACCGGGCGACCGCCCACGCCCTCGGGGAGGCGCTCGACGGGGAGTTCCCCCAGATCGACGGCGTCGGCACGCTGCTGTACGCCCGGGCGCGACTGCTGAGCGAGCCTGAGCGGTACGACCTCGGCTGGTTCGTGGCCTGCCTGTGCACACCACTCCTCGGGGACGACCTCGCCGAGTACCTGCCCCGCTACCGCCCCGACTCCCTGCTCGCCCGGGAGACCAACGGCGACCTCGGCCTCCTCCTCCCGCGCTGGCGGGAGCGGATCGCCGCGGCGGAGGACTCCGAGCCGGCCCGCAGGCCCCTGGTCCGGTTCATGTCACGGCACCTCGTCCGCACCGGCTTCACCCTCGTCATGCCCCGCTGGAACGGCTGGACCAGCGATCTGCGGGAGATGGCCGGGGCGTTCGGCGCGTACTACCCGGAGCGGGCCGCACCACTGCGGCAGTCGGCCGAGTACGGCTACGAGCCCGTCGGCGACCCGGACGTCCTGCGGTCGTACGTCGACGACCTCGGGCCCTGGCTGGCCGGGGAGTACGCGCGCGTGCACGGCGTCAAGGCACCGCGGGCGGACCCGCCCGGCCGGCCGAGCCGAACCGGTCAGCCCGGCTAGCCGGGCGAGCTAGATCAGGCCGTGCTCGCTCAGGTAGTCCAGCTGGGCCCGCACCGAGAGCTCGGCAGCCGGCCACAGGGAGCGGTCCACGTCCGCGTACACGTGGGCGACCACCTGCTGGGGCGTCCGGTAGCCGTCCTCGACGGCCGTCTCGACCTGGGCGAGGCGGTGGGCGCGGTGGGCGAGGTAGAACTCGACCGCGCCCTGCGCGTCCTCCAGGACCGGCCCGTGGCCCGGCAGAACGGTGTGCACGCCGTCGTCCACGGTCAGCGACCGCAGACGGCGCAGGGAGTCCAGATAGTCCCCCAGGCGGCCGTCGGGGTGCGCCACCATGGTCGTGCCGCGTCCGAGGATGGTGTCCCCGGTCAGCACCGCCCGGTCGGCCGGGAGATGGAAGCACAGGGAGTCCGAGGTGTGCCCGGGCGTGGGTACGACCCTCAGCTCCAGGCCGCCGACGGTGATCACGTCCCCGGCGGCGAGGCCCTCGTCGCCGAGCCGCATCGCCGGGTCGAGCGCACGCACGCGCGTCCCGGTCAGCTCGGCGAAACGGCCGGCGCCCTCGGCGTGGTCGGGGTGGCCGTGGGTGAGCAGGGTGAGGGCGATCCGCTTGCCGGCCCTCTCGGCCGTGTCGACGACGTTGCGCAGATGGGCGTCGTCCAGCGGGCCGGGGTCGATCACCACGGCCGCCTCGGAGCCGGGCTCGGCGAGGATCCAGGTGTTGGTGCCGTCCAGGGTCATCGCGGAGGCGTTCGGCGCGAGGACGTTGACGGCCCGTTCGGTCGCGGGGCCGGTGCGTACCGCGCCCCGAGGCTGGCCGGGCAGGGCTGCCGCGTCGGTCATGCGGGTCCTCCACCGGTCCGCGGGGCGGTCGTCGCCCCGGCCGCGGTCGCCCCGCGCGCTCCCGCGGGAGCCGTTCCGGAGGCCGCCTCGGCGACCGATCCGGAGGGCGCGCCGGTGGTCGGGACGTGCTTGGTGAACTCGTCGTGGCCCGGCCAGGACAGGACGATCTCGCCGTCCACCAGGCGGGCGCGCGCCAGCACCGGCGTCATGTCGCGCGCGGGCGCGGCGGCCAGCGCGTCGGCGGCGGTGCCGTACGGGAGCAGTTGCCGCAGGGTGGCGATGGTGGGCGGCATCATCAGCAGCTCGCCCCTGTCGTACCCGGCGGCGGCCTCCTCGGGGCGGATCCACACCGTGCGGTCGGCCTCCGTGGAGGCGTTGCGGGTGCGCTGGCCCTCGGGGAGCGCGGCCACGAAGAACCAGGTGTCGTAGCGCCGGGCCTCGAACTCCGGGGTGATCCAGCGGGTCCAGGCGCCCAGCAGGTCGGAGCGCAGCACCAGCCCGCGGCGGTCCAGGAACTCGGCGAAGGACAGCTCGCGCGCGACCAGGGCGGCGCGGTCCGCCTCCCAGTCGTCGCCGGTGGTGTCACCGACGACCGAACCGGCGTCCGGCCCGGCGAGCAGGACGCCCGCCTCCTCGTACGTCTCCCGTACGGCCGCGCAGACGATCGCCTGGGCGCCGGACTCGTCCACGCCGAGCCGGTCGGCCCACCACGCGCGCGTGGGGCCCGCCCAGCGGACGTGGAGGTCGTCGTCGCGCGGGTCGACCCCGCCGCCCGGGTAGGCGTACGCGCCTCCGGCGAAGGCCATGGAGGCGCGTCTGCGCAGCATGTGGACGACGGGGCCGGCCGCGGTGTCCTTCAGGAGCAGCACCGTGGCCGCGCGCCGGGGGGACACCGGGATCAGCGTGCCGTCCGCGAGCGCGCGGATGCGGTCCGGCCACTCCGGGGGGTACCACTGCCCATTCGCCATGGCCGGAGGCTATCCCGTGTAGGGCGAATGTTCGAGAGGTACCCGAGGTCAGAGGGGCTCCGGGGCCGCGGGGTGCTCAGGGCGCCGCCCGACGGCCCGACCGGGCCGGCCCGACGGGGGTCGAACGGGGGTCGGGCGG